>DAIRSP010000022.1:0-27203 GCA_036804365.1 Neptunomonas sp.
CAACAGCATTGCACTCATTGTGTTGCTAGGGCTCTATTTTGAAAGCGTGATGTATTTCGAGTCAGCATTATTAATCGCCATGCTCGGTTTTGTGAGCACTGCGGCGTTAGCAAAGTACTTACTACGCGGCGATATCATCGAATAAAGGATATAGATTTATGTTGTTTCTAATTGAGTTATTCGCGTCTTTTTTATTGTTAATGGGCGCAGCTTTTATCTTAATAGGCGCTTTTGGCATGATCAAACTGCCGGACTTCTATACACGCCTACACGCCCCAACCAAAGCAACAACTCTCGGCATTGGATGTATCTTATTAGCCTCCATGACGCTACACGCACTCATTGATAACAAACTATCGGTTCATGAGTTCGTTATCAGTCTTTTCTTGTTTATCACCGCACCTGTTTCTGCCTATATGATTGCCAAAGCTGCGCTGCAACGACGTACTAAGTTCGTTGAAGGGACATTAAACGCAGAGATGAGCGAGACTATTTTAGAGCGCAAAGCGCCTAACAACCAAAAGACCTATGAAGACTGAGACCTCCTAATACACAGCTTTACATATCACAGTGTTTCAATATCAAAACATATCTAAACCATTAAATTTTCAACACCTACTAAAAAGCCCGCGTTTATGCGGGCTTTAAAATATTTACCACTAACAGACTAGACTGGTGATCATTCCCACTCAATTGTCGCTGGCGGCTTACTCGAAACATCGTAAGTTACACGAGAAACATGTGGGATTTCATTAATGATTCGGCCAGAAACCGTCTCAAGCAACTCATAAGGTAAGTGAGCCCAGCGAGCTGTCATAAAGTCGATTGTCTCTACCGCACGAATTGCAATCACGTACTCATAGCGACGACCATCACCAACAACACCGACCGACTTCACAGGCAGGAAGACAGCAAATGCTTGGCTTGTTTTATGGTACCAATCCGCTTTGTGCAACTCTTCAATAAAGATAGCGTCGGCTTCACGCAGGATATCAGCGTACTCTTTTTTGACTTCGCCCAGAATTCGTACACCGAGTCCCGGACCTGGGAATGGGTGGCGATAGACCATATCATACGGCAATCCCAACTCTAGACCAATTTTACGTACTTCATCTTTGAAAAGTTCACGCAATGGCTCGACAAGGTCAAATTGCATATCATCAGGCAATCCACCTACGTTGTGGTGGGATTTGATGACGTGCGCTTTACCTGTTTTTGAAGCCGCTGACTCGATCACATCAGGATAGATGGTTCCTTGAGCTAAGAACTTAACATCTTTTAGCTTAGTCGCTTCTGTATCGAAAACTTCGATGAATGTATTACCGATAATTTTGCGTTTTTTCTCAGGATCATTTTCGCCTTTCAGCCCATCCAAGAACAGATCTTCAGCATCGGCACGGATTACACGCACACCCATGTTCTTAGCAAACATATCCATGACCTGATCACCTTCGTTTTTACGAAGAAGACCATTGTCGACAAACACGCACGTTAGACGATCACCAATGGCTTTATGTAACAGAGCCGCAACTACGGAAGAATCAACACCACCAGACAAGCCAAGCAGCACCTTACTATCACCTACCTGCTCGCGTACTTTCTCAATCTGGTCATTGATAATGTTTTCTGCAGTCCACAGAGCTTCGGTTTGACAGATTTCACGGACAAAACGCTCAAGAATACGACCGCCTTGTTTTGTATGAGTGACTTCTGGATGGAACTGCACACCGTATAGCTTTTTAGCTGGGTGACACATAGCAGAAATCGGTGCTGAGTCCGTAGAAGCGATAACGCTAAAGCCTTCTGGTAGGACAGTCACTTTGTCGCCATGACTCATCCACACATCTAACATTAACAAACCGTTGTTAGAGATATGATCTTCAATCCCTTCTAATAAACGGCTTGGGCTATCAGCCAAACGCACTTTCGCATAACCAAATTCGCGATGATTTGATGTCTCTACCTTGCCGCCTAACTGCTCAGCCATGGTTTGCATACCATAGCAAATACCCAATACAGGTACGCCTAAAGAAAAGACAATTTGCGGCGCACGTGGTGAATCAAGCTCGGTTACGGACTCAGGTCCACCTGCCAGAATAATACCTTTTGGGTTGTATTCTTGGATCTCTGCTTCATCCATATCCCAAGCGCGGATTTCACAATATACACCTATTTCACGGACGCGACGTGCGATCAATTGCGTATATTGTGATCCGAAATCAAGTATCAGAATACGTTGTGCATGAATATCTGTAGTCATGTTCAGTGGCTCCACCGAATGGCTGAATTAACAGCCCTTAAAACTAAAAATGGGGCAGCTTAGTAGCGCCCCACTTTATGAAAGTTAGAATAAATTAGCCGACGCGATAGTTTGGAGCTTCTTTTGTGATGCTCACATCATGTACGTGGCTTTCGTTCATTCCAGCATTAGTAATACGTACAAACTGTGGTTTAGTACGCATCTCTTCAATATTTGCGCTACCGGTATAACCCATTGCCGCACGAACACCGCCCATCAATTGATGAACGACACCCACCATAGGTCCCTTACATGCAACACGGCCCTCAATACCTTCAGGTACTAATTTTTCGGCACCTTCTGAGGCATCTTGGAAGTAACGATCAGATGATCCTGTACTCTGAGCCATCGCACCGATTGAACCCATGCCACGGTAAGACTTATAAGCCCGACCTTGGAAAAGTTCGACTTCGCCTGGGGCTTCATCGGTACCTGCCAACATAGAACCGACCATGATAGCGGAGGCACCTGCAGCAATCGCCTTAGCAATATCACCAGAGAAACGAATACCACCGTCAGCAATTAAAGGAATGCCGCGATCTTTCAATGCTTCAGCAACGTTTGCTACCGCAGAGATCTGTGGTACACCAATGCCCGATACGATACGTGTTGTACAGATGGAACCCGGACCGATACCTACTTTAACACCATCAGCACCCGCATCTGCTAGCGCAATAGCGGCAGCAGCGGTTGCGATATTACCGCCGATCACCTGTACTTCAGGGTAGTTTTTCTTTACCCATGATACACGATCAATAACACCTTTAGAGTGGCCATGAGCAGTATCAACGACGATCACATCAACGCCGGCTGCTACGAGTGCTTTAACACGATCAGGTGTTTCAGAGCCTGTACCGACGGCGGCACCAACGATTAAACGCCCTTTGCTATCTTTGGCTGCATTCGGGAATGCTTCCGCTTTATACATATCTTTTACGGTCATCATGCCTTTGAGTTTGAAGGCATCATCAACCACAAGAATTTTTTCAATGCGGTGCTTACGTAATAAGTTACGTACTTTATCTTTATCAACACCTTCAACCACAGTCACCAAACGCTCTTTTGGCGTCATGATCGATTCGACGGTTGCATCTAGGTAGTTTTCAAAGCGCATATCACGGCTAGTCACAATACCTACTAGCTCGCCATCATCTACGACTGGGAAACCTGAGAATCCTAGTTTAGAGGCCATTTGGCGTAGCTCGCCAACTGACATATCAGAGGTACAGGTGATAGGGTCAGAGACCACGCCTGCTTCATATTTTTTAACCTTACGAACTTCTGCTGCTTGCTCGTCGATCTTAAGGTTTTTATGAATGATACCGATACCGCCCTCTTGTGCCATCGCAATTGCAAGGCGAGATTCGGTCACTGTATCCATCGCAGCAGACACCAAAGGTATGTTCAGTGTTATCCCTTTAGTAAGGCGCGTAGCCAGAGAAACGTCTTTAGGCAGAACTTCTGAGTAACCCGGCATCAGCAAAACATCATCAAAAGTCAGAGCTTCTTCAACGATTCGCAACATTATCTAAACAGCCTGTATCTGTGGAAAAATTAAACGAGACATTATACAGAAAACGACCCTATCGGACAATAATATTCACCTTTAATCTCCTTATTGAGGCTAGCTAATTACATTCATTTACGCTTCGTTTAAGATGTCCAGTATGCGTACCTATACACAGACATCTGCCCAAGCCTTTACCGTTTCAGAACTCAACAGACAGGTAAAATCTCTGTTAGAGTCCTCTTTTCTTCAGATTCGTGTACAAGGCGAGCTATCTAGCTTTTCAAAACCCTCATCCGGCCACTGGTATTTTACCCTCAAGGACGATAAAGCTCAGATACGCTGTGCCATGTTTAAAAATCGAAATATGAGTGTTCGCTTCTCCCCCAAAGAGGGAGATCAGATTATTCTGACAGGCAAAGTCAGCCTTTATGAGGGACGAGGAGACTTCCAACTGATCGGCGAGATGATGGAGAATGACGGCACAGGAAAGTTGCAGGCCGCGTTCGATGCATTAAAAGCCAAGCTAAGCCACGAAGGTTTATTTGAGACGACTCATAAGAAGAAGATACCCGCGCACCCGAAACATCTAGCTGTAATAACATCCCCTACAGGTGCTGCCATTCATGACATTTTGTCGGTGCTTAAACGTCGTTTCCCTAGTCTGCCAGTCACTATTTATCCAGCTGCCGTTCAAGGAAATGATGCGGCAAAACAGTTGATTACAGCGTTAAAGCAAGCACAGGCCCACCAGCAGGCGGATTTGATTATTATCGGTCGTGGAGGCGGATCTCTTGAAGACTTATGGCCTTTCAATGATGAAACGTTAGCCAGAGCCATTTTCGCCTGCCCGCTGCCGATCATCAGTGCCGTTGGCCATGAAGTCGATTTTTCTATTTCTGATTTTGTTGCCGATTTACGTGCACCAACACCGTCGGCTGCTGCTGAAATTATCAGTCCAGACCAGGATGCTCTTCGCCTACAAATAGATCATCTGGAGGCACGCGTTTTTCGATCACTTAGACAGACATTTCGCGAGAAAACTGTTCAACTCGCCAATTTGCGCCAACGCTTGCGCCACCCAGGCGACAGCCTTAAAGAGCAGCGCCGCCACCTGATCCATCTAGAACAGAAACTGCACAGTGCTATACTACGCAAGTTAGCGATATCCAAACACAAACACGATATCGCAAGCTATCATTTACAGCAGTACCATCCGGCTAAACAAGCCGCTCAACACCGTTCAACGCTATTGATCTTAGAAGACAAATTGAAAAGTGCGCTAACGCAGAACAACAAGCAGCATCGCTACTCGCTAGGCAATCTGGTGACGCGTCTCAATGCCGTGAGCCCACTCGCGACCTTAGAGCGCGGCTATGCCATTGTGCAAGACCAAGCAGGGCATGTGGTTACCCAAGCCACTCAAGTCGGCACCGGCGACTTAATTACTAACCGCTTAGCCTCCGGATCCCTGACCTGCCGAGTAGAGAACATAACCTTAGAGAAGCATCATGATTAAATATCTATCGCTAATTATTTGCCTTTTTTTCAGCAGTCATCTTTGGGCATTAGCCTTGCCGATTGAGTCGCGTACTCCGGGGGGTGTTGCACTGATTCCACTCAAAGGGATTGATAAAGAACGCACTCCGAACGCGTGGTATGAAAGTAATCGTGTGATGGTCGTTTCTACGCAAGGCACTCCATTCGAGGCGCATAGCAAATGGCTTGCCATTGTTGGTATCTCGTTAAAAGCATCAGCAAACCAAGAGCAAAAACTGGTTGCGAATGGACAACCGTACTACTTCAGCATTAAAGATAAAGCGTACAAAGAGCAGCGACTCACCGTGACCAATAAAAAGCACGTCGATCCCGATCCGGACCAAATTGCTCGCTGGAGAAAAGAGTCTGCTGAGATGGCGACCGCCTTTAAAGTCTGGACAGAGCCACACAAGCCCGTCACTCTTTTCAGCCAACCCGCAAAAGGGCCTTACAGCAGCCCGTTCGGTTTAAAACGCTTTTTTAATGATCAACCGCGTAACCCACATAGTGGCTTAGATATAGCAGCACCCATGGGCGATCCGATTATAGCCCCAGCTGCAGGGACCGTTGTTGCTGTTGGTAATTACTTTTTCAACGGTAATACCGTCATTCTAGATCATGGTAACGGACTCACTACCATGTACTGCCACATGAGCAAGATCAGCGCAAAAATGGGTGACCGTTTAAACGAGGGCGACCTCATCGGCAACATTGGCAAAACAGGCCGAGTAACTGGCCCTCACTTGCACTGGAGTGTTAGTTTAAATAATACCCGCGTGGATCCGATGCTTTTTCTCGCTCAACATAAACAGTGAAAGATGCTACTATTTAGGTTCACTTTAATCGGTAAGAAGAAATATGTCTGAACAAAAATTTGAAACATTAGAACAGCACGCAAGCTACGGTATTGGCCGCCAAATGGGTGATCAACTTGCTCAAAACAGCTTTGATGGGATTGATCTGGACGCCGTTGCCGCCGGCATCAAAGACTCCTTCAACGGTTTAGAGTTGGCTGTACCTGTTGCCGATATTCAGGCCGCTTTTACTGAAATCAATAAGCGTATCCAAGCAGCACGTGAGCAAGAAGCGGCCGCTGCAACGGAAAAAGGTAATGCCTATTTAGCTGAAAACGCTAAAAAAGATGGTGTCACTGTTCTTGTTTCTGGTTTGCAGTACGAAATCATCGAAGCCGGTGATGAGACAAGCGAAAAACCGACCAAGTCTTCTACAGTACGTACTCATTACCACGGCACCTTCATTGACGGTAAAGTGTTTGACAGCTCTTACGAGCGTGGTCAACCTGCTGAGTTCCCTGTTGGCGGCGTTATCGCAGGCTGGACTGAAGCACTTCAGCTGATGAACAAAGGGGCTAAATGGCGTCTAACTGTGCCTTATCAACTGGCTTACGGTGCTCAAGGCTCTCCGGGTGGCATTCCACCTTACTCTACACTCGTCTTTGATGTTGAGTTATTAGAAATTCTGTAAACCTTGCTACTGCTTAGGGTAGAAATCAGTTCTACCCTATTTTCATTTAGGCTCACACGATGAAACTGCACTTCCAGCGCCTTGGACAAGGCCAACCTCTGGTTATTTTACATGGCCTCTTCGGTACTTTAGAGAACTGGGGTACAACCACTAAAGCGCTAGCAGAGCACTTCGATGTGATAGCCGTTGATCTTCGTAACCATGGCCGCAGCCCTCATGCTGCCGAGATGAATTATCCGGTCATGGCCACTGACGTTATCAAACTACTCGATGACCTCAATTTACCGTCTGTTTTACTCATGGGTCACTCGATGGGGGGGAAAGTAGCGATGCAGATTGCTCTGAACCATCCAGAGCGCATCCAGAAACTCTTGTTAGTTGATATCGCGCCTGTGGCCTATGAACACCACCACCTTGACGTGTTTAAAGGACTTAACAGTGTAGATCTCGAGAGTCTAAAATCTCGCAGCGAAGCTGAGTCTGTGTTGACCCATTATATTAGCGAAGCATCCGTCAGAGCATTTCTACTCAAAAACCTGTACCGCACCCCTGAAAAAAAATTCGCTTGGCGAATGAACCTGCCTGTACTCGATCAGCAATACGCTCATATCAGTCAGGCTCCCAAGGGCAGTGTATTTTCTGGTACAACGATGTTTATTAAAGGTGGCAACTCTCATTACATTGAGGCCAAACACCGAGAGGCTATTTTAGCGCTCTTTCCAAACGCAACCTATAAAGTTATACAGGGCGCTGGGCATTGGCCACACGCAGAAAAGCCCGAGCTTTTTACAAAGCTTGTCATCAATTTCCTATCGGCTAACACATAAGAAAAGCAGTCAGCGCTTCACTGACTGCCTCTATTATTTATATTTTGAATCGGCCAACTAATCGACTCAAGCTCTGGGAAAGGCTTTTTGTCTCTTAAGTTACGGCTTCATTTGACTGAGCAATCTGCTTACCGCTCGCTATCGCTTGGGAGGACTCACCCAGTCTGACTTTGAGTTGCTCGATCATCGACTGAATATGACTTGAGATGCTAATTGTCGAGAGACTTAGTAGCTAATCCAACTAGCAACAATGAGAGCAACCAAAATAACCATGAGCGCAAGTGTTCTAAAAGAGTGTATTTTTTCATCCTCTCTTTGCTGCGCGTCATTCGAGGCCTGCTCAACCACTTCTCCAGCGGAGTTAAAAATGGCGCGCAATGCCTTAAAGGTAGTAACTGTTTCTGCTTCTAGCTGAGTATCAAAGTTCTGACCGGATCTTATTTGTGCGACCAGCTTATCCGAAAAGGATTTCCACTCAGATAACGCCTGATCAACACGGCACCTAGCATCAAGCTAGGCAGTGAGCATTTAAAGCGAATACCCTGAAAATTCATAGCCACTACTCTAGATAAAAATCCGTTAATAGAACCAATATAGTAGAGATTGGGAAAATGCTAAAGCATTAGGTTTGCGACTTTAGATTGGAAGCACTTAGATGTTCTTATCGATAACCGAACCTTCGGGGAAAAGCTTTTGAAAAATACCCGCTTCAACCAGTTTTAGATTCACACTTCGAAGCATCTTATTGATCTCATTCAAGCGGTTGTTAAACTCTTTGAGAGCCTGAGTTGATGCTTCTGCTGAGGCATCCTGTTCAGCCTGTGTTGAGGCTTGCTTATCCTTTTGGTCTTGCTGTGTTTGCAGGCTTTCATCTAGCGCGGAAGTCGTATCCTCCTCGACAGGCTGCTCGGTCTGCTTCGCTGACTCCTCTTGGTTTTTCGCCAGTTCAGCACGCGCTTCGGCGGCCATAGCACGTGCTTCAGCCGCAACCCTTCGGTCTTGAGGAGAAGGCTCTGCGACGGATAATGAAGCACGAATGATAACCTCAGCTTTCTCAAGCGTAGCTTGCGGGTCATCGGGGACAGGCGAGGTATCAATTCTGACTTCCCCTTCAACCGCATAAAGTTGACCATCCGGCCCTCGTTCATAGGTAAAGGTTGGAGCTGACG
Source organism: Neptunomonas sp. (assembly GCA_036804365.1). Classification (GTDB taxonomy): domain Bacteria; phylum Pseudomonadota; class Gammaproteobacteria; order Pseudomonadales; family Balneatricaceae; genus Neptunomonas. The sequence goes on from DAIRSP010000022.1 coordinate 8,827, forward strand.
CATAAGCTCCACCTACTGACGCATGAATACGCTCATGGCTTTTAACTTCGCGATCACGCTGAGACAATTCCCGAGAAACTTGCTGCTCAATCTGATCAGCATCCTTATCAGACGTTTGATTATTAACAGACTCGTTTCCGGCAACGCGGGTATTATTTAGTGAGGCGGATTCATTTGAGAAGGGCGCACTTGAGCTGAGCGCTTCAGATTGCCCTACTGTCGTGGCTACGCTCGAAGAGGTTGAAGACTTAGATTCCGAGTTGAGTTGGCCTTGCGTATGTTGAGGGTCATACGCATTTGATTTTATGAGCGTTGTCGAGTAATTGCTGATAATCACTCTAGCACCTATTTAATCAATAGCCGTTAAGTCATTGAAGCTAAGCTCGCGTATCGATGTTAGTCCCTAACACTTCACTCGCGTCTGTCACAACTTTTGTTGTTGCAGCTTCAGTCGTTTCTTCTAGTGTGGTATCTCTCACCGCACTGTTCAAATCTCTACCTGATGCTTGTTCAGGTATGACGGGCCGACCGTTACCTGCAATATCGCTCGATGATTTAACACTGTTATCCAACGTGCGGTTTAGGCCGATCAAACCTGATTGTAAAGCCCCTGTCACGTTCATAATGCTAACCTGCCACTTAATTAAAAAATTTCTACCTTCATATTATAGACAATTATTTCTATTTGACTATTTTTTATACAATGCAATTTATTCAAGCAGTAGCGATATATCTAGAAATTTAGCTACATTAGCAGGTGTGGTTTCATCTAAAAAAGGTACTTCACCCAAAAAAGGCACGCGCAGAACCGATTTAAGCGTCTCTAGATTACCTTCGTAGCTGGCCATCTCTGGATCAATCCTATTGGCAACCCAACCTGCTATTGATAAGCCATCCCTGAGGATTGCTTCGGCTGTTAGCATCGCATGATTGATGCAGCCAAGTTTCATACCCACCACCAATATGACAGGTAGATTAAGCAAAGCGGGAACTCTCGCAAAAGTTTCACGCTCATTTAACGGCACACGCCAACCACCTGCACCTTCAACTAGTAAAAACTCATAACGGTTCATCATAGTTCCGCGACACATGGCGGCTACTCTTTCTGCTGATAAACGCTTACCTTCTTGCTGTGCCGCTAAATGGGGTGCTATTGCCGCTTCCAACGCAAAGGGATTGATCTCCTCATAGCTAAGTTGACTGTTAGCCACTGCTTGAAGCTTAAGCGCATCGCTGTTTCTTAGCCCCTCGGGGGTTTGTTCACATCCGGCTGCTACGGGTTTAAGACCTATCGTCAACAGGCCCTGTTGGTTGGCTTTTTCCAACAAGCCCTGAGTGATTAATGTCTTGCCTGCATCGGTATCTGTACCCGTTACAAAAAAGTGTTTTTTAGCCATTAATGCTTTCTCAACTCTAAGTAATAGACTTCATAGGTCGCTGGTAAGTAGCCACCATCCGTACGGAAAGATTCATAGGCGGCTTTGAATGCTTTTATCCGCGCTCCACCTGTAAGTCCTTTTGGCCGCCCTTCATTGAGGTTATGCGCACCTAACGACTTCAATTCAGCGGTTAACTCTTTTAGTTGCTGATACTGAAGCACTCGATCTTCTACGGCTACGGCGCTGAGGGTTAGATCTTCAGGTAAGGCCGCTAACAGTGACTCCTTATCAACAAACCGATTTACGTGCTGATAATCATCAACTGCTGACCATGCGTCACGAAGTTCATATAGGGTTTTTGGTCCCAGTGTCGCTATATAGGCGCGCCCATTTTGTGAAAGCACCCGAGATATCTCACTAAACAGAAGATCGATATGCTCACACCACTGGATAGCCAAGCTTGAGAAAATCAGATCACAAGCCTCTGAACGCAATGGGATAGATTCAGCATCACCACATAACCAGCTGACTCCGTTCAGTTGCCTTTCACCTTTAGCGAAAGCCAGCATCCCCGAGGCAATATCTAAGCCGATCAGATGATTCGGATTAAAGCGTTGCGCGAGTGCTGCGGTAAAATAGCCTGTTCCGCAGCCTAAATCTAATAACCTGACCACGGAGCCTTGCGTGTGGGGCATTCGCTCTAGTAGCGTTTGACCAATATCACGCTGTAACGCTGCCACCGAATCGTAAGTGCTTGCGGCTTTACTAAAGGACTCCGCTACCCGACGTTTATCAATTAAGTCCATCATGACTTAGGCAACGTACGTGTAAAAATAGCCAAAGAGCCTACAAAGGCTTGCGGAAAAGCGAGAAAAGGCAGATGACCTGATGCACTTACCATCTGCACATCCTGCTCAGGAACTAACCCCTCCAAGCCCTCAGCTAACGATGCCGGAACCAACGCATCTGCACTCCCTAGCAGATGAAGCACAGGTTTTTCAACACGGCTGACGAGTTCGCGATAGTCAGACTCAAGTAATATCAGCATATCGACTAAGGCGCTGGACTTTACACCATCAGTCAGAGATTTGAGGGTGTTCAGTAGCACTTTACTGTTATGGCTCCCTTGTACTTGCAACAGGTTGAATCTGGCGAGCGCTTTCTTGGGATGTGCCATCACCAATTCTTTGAACTGCTGATAGGTTTCCTCCGGCATAGCACATTTCCAACCCTCACGTTGCACAAAGCAGGGGTTTGAGGCGACTGTCACTAAGCCTAATACCTGTTCAGGATAATCCACAGCGACTTGACTAGCGACCATACCGCCCAATGACCAACCCAACCATATAGAGGGGCGCTCCACCTCTGCGGCGACGGTCTTGGCAACGGCGGAGAGTGTATGAGACGGTAATGAATCGGATCGGCCTAACCCCGGCAGGTCGATCGTAGTAACACTGAAATAGGGCGCTAGCAGTGGCAGAATACCCTGCCAAATACGCGAGTCCATCCCCCAGCCATGCAACAGCACGAGGGAAGGACGTGATGAATCACCATGAGTTTCTTTATAAACAGCCATTACTTTACCTGATCTAAAGCCGCAAGCAGGGCATCTACATGCGCCTCTGTATGCGTTGCACTTAGCGTGACACGTAATCTAGCACTGCCAGCGGGCACTGTCGGAGGCCTAATCGCCGTAATAAACATTCCTTTATCACGAAGTGCTGCACTCATCGCCATGGCTCGATCTGCATCACCTATCAAAATAGGTTGTATCGGAGTGGGCGAATCCATTAAGGCTAGACCTAGCTGCTGACAGCCTTGTCTAAACTGTTGAACCAGCGCATTTAATTTTTCCCGACGCCAGTGCTCACTGCTGACAAGTTTCAAGCTTGCGCGTGTCGCTGCGGCAACCGCAGGCGGCATACTGGTTGTATAAATATAGGTGCGCGCGTGCTGGATTAGGGTTTCGATTAGCACCTCACTCCCAGCGACAAAAGCGCCTGAAGTGCCAAATGCTTTACCGAGTGTTCCCATCAATACCGGCAACTCTTCCTCGGTTAAGCCAAAGTGTTCGGCACAACCACCGCCCTGCTCACCCAAACAACCAAACCCATGAGCATCATCCACCATAACCCAGGCATCCGCTTGTTTTGCAGCTACACATATTTCAGGTAAGTTAGCGACATCACCATCCATGCTAAAAACACCATCGGTGATGACCAACTTACGGCGCGCATCCGTTTTGGCTAAACGTTGCGATAAACTGGTCACATCATTGTGCAGATAACGCTGAAAACGAGCACCGCTGAGCAAACCAGCATCTAACAAAGAGGCATGATTTAAGCGGTCTTCAAATACAGCATCCTGCTTGCCTAGCAAAGCGTTAACGGTGCCCAAATTAGCCATGTAGCCATTCGAAAATAATAATGCCCGAGGTCGGCCAGTAAAAGCTGCTAGCTCTTCTTCAAGAGCATGATGGTGATAGCTATGACCATTGACCAAGTGGGATGCACCACCCCCGACGCCGTAATCATCTGCAGCCTTTTTAAAGGCTTGAATAATGGTAGGGTGGTTGGCAAGACCAAGGTAATCATTAGAACAAAAAGCTAAATAGGGCTTACCATCAACCACGACTTCCGGTTCTTGCGGAGACTCCAAGACTCGCCTTTGACGATACAAAGAGGCTAGTTTACGTTCTTCAAGCTCTAAGGCCAGCTGATTAAATGACATACAATTAGCCTGAAAAGAGCAGCGCAGAGGTGGCTACGCTGCTGAATGAATTATGCTTCGTAGAATTGATGACTATCTTGCTGTTTCTGCAGGTTTTTAATAATGCCCGCTTCTTGTGCTTGATCATCCACAGATATGCGCTGTTCTGGATTGATGCCTAGGCGCTTAAATAGCTGCAGATCACGATGCGTTTCTGGGTTCGGCGTGGTTAACAGGCACTCTCCGTAAAAGATAGAGTTAGCACCCGCTAGGAAAGTCATTGCTTGCATCTCATCACTCATACTTTCGCGCCCAGCGGATAAGCGCACATGCGATGCGGGCATCATGATACGTGCCACTGCGATCATTCGCACGAAGTCCAGCGGATCTAAGTCTTCGGCATTTTCTAGCGGCGTTCCTTTAACCTTGACCAACATATTGATCGGTACGCTTTCAGGCTGGACGGGCAGATTGGCGAGTTGACGCAACAAGCCGATACGATCGGTTGCTGTTTCACCCATACCAAGAATACCACCACTGCAAATTTTCATACCCGAGTCACGCACGTGCTGTAACGTATCTAAGCGATCTTGGTAGGTGCGCGTCGTAATGATCTTGTCGTAAAACTCGGGAGAGGTATCAAGGTTATGGTTGTAGTAATCCAAACCTGCATCCGCTAGTTGATCTGCTTTGTTTTGATCCAGCATACCCAGTGTCATACAGGTTTCTAGGCCAAGCGCTTTAACCTGCTTTACCATCTCCACCACATAAGGCATGTCCTTATCTGCCGGATGCTTCCAAGCCGCCCCCATACAAAAGCGGGTCGAACCAGACTCTTTTGCTTTACGTGCTTTTTCGATGACCTGTTCAACCTGCATCAAGCGCTCTTTTTCAAGACCAGTATTGTAATGACCACTCTGTGGACAATATTTGCAGTCTTCTGGGCAGGCACCTGTTTTAATCGATAACAGGGTACTGACTTGCACTTCATTCGGGTTGAAGTTCTGGCGATGAACAGTTTGCGCTTTAAATAGCAGATCGTTAAAAGGGAGATCAAACAGCGCCTGAACCTCATCTACCGTCCAGTTATGGCGAATCGCAGTTTGTTCAGTCATGTTCTGTAACTCCACTTTTTTTGAATCTTACGCTATGCGCAGATATGCTTAGTTTTCGGAAGCACAATAATAGATCGACAGAAGGAACTGTCAACTTATGTTTAGCATAATAAAAAACATTTGTACGAATTTTATACAATCCTGTTCTCTTTGTGGAGCCCCGACACGCACCGAAAACGCACTTTGTAAGGGTTGCTTTAATGACCTCCCTTGGATCAAACACGCCTGTTACCGATGTAACCTCCCCCTTGCAGGTCACGAGCGGCTCTGCCCTGAATGCACCCAGCATCCTCCGCACTTCTCCAGCACACAAGCGGCTTTTGTTTATCGCTTCCCGATTAATGCGGCCATCAATGAACTCAAACACAAACAAGGGCTACAGCATGCCACTTGGCTAGCCGACTGCTTATATCAAAAGATCAGCAAACGCCCCCAAGCTTGGCCGCAAGCCATCATTCCCGTGCCCTTACACAGATCCCGATTACTCAAGCGCGGGTTTAATCAATCACTCCTCCTTGCTCAGCACCTTAGTCAAAAAACCACTATTCCCCTGCTAGCGAATCAACTCAAGAAAGTAAAAGCAACAGAAAATCAGTTTTCACTGGATGCGCATCATCGTCACGCTAATCTCACGCAGGCCTTCACCTATATCGGTCCTCAATTGGATCAGATAGTCGTCGTGGATGATGTAATGACAACCGGATCGACGCTGAATGAAATCAGTAAAACCCTCCTTGATCATGGGGTAAAGCGAGTCGATGTTTGGGTGATTGCTCGGACACCTAAACCTGATGCGCACTTTTAAAAACAAGCCGTTACGATGCTCAATCTTTTGCTATTATGACTTTAATCATTCCTTTGTTTTTGAGGGCATCCCATGGATACAGCAGTTTTAAGCGGCTTGGCAGGCGGCATCGGTTTATTTCTATTAGGCATGCCCTTAATGACACAGGGGTTACGCCAAGCTGCCGGAAAATCCCTTAAGTCAACATTACATGCCGCCACCCAAAGCCGATTAAAAGGGCTGCTTTCAGGTACTCTCATTACCGCCATTGTGCAGTCGTCCAGTGCTGTCACTGTCGCAACTATTGGTTTTGTAAACGCAGGTCTACTCACCTTGAGTGAGTCCGTCGCTGTCATTTATGGCTGCAATATCGGTACGACAATGACCAGCTGGCTGGTTGCACTGATCGGCTTTAAAATTAAAATCAGTGCGCTGGCCTTACCCTTGATTGCTGTAGGTATGTTACTGAATTTAGCCGCACCTAGAGAAAGAGTGCGGCAAGTGGGTTTTGCTCTAGCGGGATTTGGGGTGTTTTTTATCGGTCTAGACTTTTTGAAGGATAGTTTTGAGGGCCTAGAACAACATATTGATCTAACAGCGTTTAATGCGTTACCGCTTAGCTCGCTGCTGTTTGTGTTAGCGGGCTTTATTCTAACCTTTTTAATGCAGTCCTCATCGGCATCGATGGCCATTACTCTGTCGCTGGCCGCTGCTGACTCAATTACCTTGTCCGCCGCTGCCGCCTTAGTCATCGGCGCCAACCTCGGCACAACATCCACTGCCATGCTAGCAGTTATCGGTGCAACCTCTAACGCTAAGCGCATTGCGGCTGCACACGTGCTCTTTAATCTTATTACCGGTGTGGTTGGCTATATTCTGCTGGTTATTTTCACACCACAAATTGATTACCTGCAAGCCAGCAAGGTGGACACAGTTACGATGCTTGCGCTTTTTCACACCCTCTTCAATGTACTGGGTGTATTGATTATGTGGCCGCTTACGGATCGACTCGTTGCACTGCTTAGCGAACGCTTTCAATCTCAGGAAGAAAATATCAGTAAACCGAGATTTCTTGATAAAAACATTCTTACAACACCTTATTTGGCGGTTGAAGCGATGGCTAAAGAGCTCGGTCGTGTTAACCAACTCAGTACCTCTATGGCATTAGCGGCAGTCAGTGCTGAGGGTAACAACCCACCGCAACTCGATAAAGACTTGGTGGGTGTTTTAGCTCTAGTTCAAGAGGTAGGTAAATTCAACCAACTTATCGCACAGCAGAACCTTGATCCGGACATCAGTGCCATTTTACCGACCTCTCTTCGCGTCGCTCGTTATCTAAATGAGATCGCACGCCTTTCTACACGTTTGGTTGACTATCATGATGCACTCGACAAAATACAGGATTCGTCCACTCAACAAAGCATCTATCGCTTTAAACGTGATCTGATTGAGTTACTATATGCCGCGCGGGTAGAAGAGGATGCCGATACTGACAGTAGCGCTGCACGGTCTTTGCTGCATAAGCTAGAGGCCGATTATCAGAACTTAAAATCTTCTATCCTTGATACCGCTTCAGCTGGCAGGATTGATGCTGCCGAATGTGTCACCTTACTCGATGCATTAAGCCATTTACGTCGGCTCGCTGAACAGGCTGAAAAAGCCTCTACCTATTGGAGCAGCATGCTACCGCTACATGCGCGTCAACCGATAAAGAGCAGTAGTTCGACGACCATTAGAGAACCTGAATGATCTTAGATCCTTTTTTTTATGCGTTAGCTATTCCTGCCGTTCTGATTACGGCTATCTCTAAAGGCGGATTTGGCGGTGGCTTAGGTATGCTCGGCGTACCTATGCTCGCCTTTGCCGTATCGCCTCAGCAAGCGGCGAGTATCATGCTACCTATCCTATGCTTAATGGATTTAGTCGGACTCTGGAGCTTTCGAGGCCGATTTCATTTGCATAGCCTAAGAACCCTGATCCCAGCTGCATTGGTTGGCATTACCATTGGCGCGCTGACGTTCAAATACTTCACCGAAGATCACATACGCTTGATTGTGGGATTAATCGCTGTGAGCTTTGCGCTCAACTTCTGGTTAAAGCCAAAAAATCTAGCCGCTAAGAAACCGAGTACCCTAGCTGGTAGTTTTTGGGGAACCATTGCCGGTTTCACGAGCTTTGGCGTTCATGCCGGTGGCGCACCACTGAATGCCTACCTACTTCCTCTAAAACTGCCTAAACAGGAATACGCGGCCACTTCGATCATTTTCTTTGCGTCCATTAACTACATCAAACTCATCCCCTACACTTGGCTTGGGCAGTTTGATAGAACAACGCTGACCACATCAGCCGCACTCGCTATCTTAGCCCCGATTGGAGTACTGATCGGTGTCAAACTCCACCATAAAATTAGCGATAAGTGGTTTTATCATATCTGCTACTTCTTGCTGTTCCTGATGGGCTCAAAGCTACTCTTTGACGCTATGAGTTGATTGATTTGAATGAGTACGAAAAGTCATGAAAATTGAACCTATTGGCGTCATCCATTCCGGCTATAAAGAGAAGTTCGGCATCCCTCGCCAGCCGGGATTAGTGCAAAGCATGATCTCAAGACTCGAGTTCTACCCTGAATATCAAGCAGAAGAGATTGTGCGAGGATTAGAGGATTGTTCACATATTTGGTTGATGTTTATCTTCAGCGCTTGTGTGGATAAAGGCTGGCACCCAACCGTTCGGCCGCCACGATTAGGTGGTAATAAACGCTTAGGTGTTTTTGCAACACGCTCACCCTTTAGACCCAACCCTATCGGCTTATCTGCGGTGAAACTGGAATCGATTAAGGTAAAGGCGGGAAAAGTCTCTTTGCTACTGAGTGGTGCAGACCTACTTGATCAAACACCTATCATCGATATTAAGCCTTACATCCCCTATTCAGATGTAATTCCAGATGCTTACTGTCGTTTTGCGGAAGCGTTTTCACCACTCACTTTACCTATAAATTTTTCGGATACAGCAACAGTGCAATGTGAACTTGCGTCACAGCAACTCAACATCAATCTACGTCATGAGATTTCCGAGATACTCAGCTGCGATCCTCGTCCTGCTTATCAGAAATCAAATGACAGAGAGTACGGCATCCATCTTTATGACTACAATATCCGCTGGGCCATTATTGAGGGCTCTCATATCCAAGTGATCGACATTTTGCCCTTCGAGCCCAGTTAGCCCAAACAACGAGGCAAAATACTTGGCGTTATAGCTAATTCGTTATAATATTAGATAAATCTAATTTAAAGGTAGCACTCCATGTCTGACAACTCAGCCACTAGCACGCCACCCAAATTACTCCACTTTCCCGTAGCGTTTTTCGCCATGATCATGGGTACGTTAGGACTCACTCTTGCATGGCAAAAATCTGCCCACGTGTTATTGATACCCAGTATCATTTCACAGGTACTTCTGACCTTCTCTGCGGTGGTGTTTGCCTGCATCGTTATCACTTATTTGCTGAAGATCATCCGCCATTCGACTGCGGTCATTGCAGAGTTTAATCACCCCATCAAAATGAGCTTTTTCCCAGCCTTCTCTATCGGTATGATTTTGATGAGTATTGCCACCCTCGAGGTGTCGATGGAGTTGTCGCGCTTTCTTTGGGTACTTGGCAGTACGTTACAACTACTCTTTACGCTGAACGTATTAACACGCTGGATACACCACCCCGGCTTTCAAATCTCCCATAGCACACCGGCATGGTTTATACCGGTGGTTGGTAATATTCTGGTGCCGATTGCAGGCGTCGAACATGGCTTTTATGAAGTTTCTTGGTTTTTCTTTAGCATCGGGATCCTGTATTGGGTCATCTTGAAAACCTTAATTTTTAACCGCATCATTTTCCACGAGCCCCTACCCGAGCGTTTGCTACCCACGCTCTTTATCCTGATCGCACCTCCCGCTGTTGGCTTCCTTTCATATATGAAACTTAACCATGAAGCGCTCGATGGATTTGCACGGATTCTGTATTACACTGCATGCTTTTTAGTCCTATTACTGACAACCCAGTTTGCACGCTTCTCCCGTATCCAATTCTTTATGTCTTGGTGGGCTTACTCGTTTCCGTTAGCCGCGTTCACCATTGCAACTCAGGTTATGTTTAGTAAAACAGGCAGCCCCGTCTTTGGCATACTCAGCTATTTGATGCTGATTGTCGTTAGCTGTGTCGTTTTATTACTCCTGTACAAAACCTCTAGAGCGATTATCAGCGGTCAGGTTTTCCAACCGGATTAATTTAAGCGGCATTGCACTCCCATAGATATCGGGCTCTAATAGAGCCCTTTTTTATAGTAACGAGTTTTACAAGATGGCTATTAGCGCAGAACAGCTCCAGTTTGACCAAGCGCATATCTGGCACCCCTACTCCTCAATGATTAACCCACCCTCTGTCTATCCTGTGATATCTGCAGAAGGGGTTAAGCTAAAGCTAGCCGACGGTCGCGAGCTTATTGATGGAATGTCATCTTGGTGGTCAGTTATTCATGGCTACAACCATCCTGAACTCAATGCAGCGGCCCACCAGCAGATCGACAAAATGTCTCATGTTATGTTTGGTGGTATTACCCACGAACCTGCCATTGAGCTGGCTCGCCAATTAGTTGAATTAACTCCCGATGGACTCGATAAGGTTTTTATCGCTGATTCTGGCTCTGTAGCGGTAGAGGTGGCGATAAAGATGGCCATTCAATACTGGCATGCGCGCAATCAAAGCGAAAAGCACAAGCTGATTACGATTCGCAGTGGTTATCATGGTGATACTTTCGGGGCGATGGCGGTGTGTGATCCTATCACCGGCATGCATGAAATTTTCTCCCAGATACTTCCGCAGCATCTGTTTGCCGATCGCCCAGCAATCGGCTTTAGTGATACGTGGGATGCGGCTGATATCCACTCACTCAAAACACTTATCGAGCAACACCACCATGAGTTAGCTGCACTGATTCTAGAACCCATCGTTCAGGGCGCAGGTGGCATGCGTTTCTATTCACCACACTATCTAAAAGCTGCGCGGGAGCTGTGTAACCGTTATAACCTTTTACTGATTGCGGATGAGATTGCGACGGGCTTTGCCCGCACCGGAGAGATGTTTGCTTGCCATCATGCCAATATCACCCCTGACATCATCTGTGTTGGTAAAGCCATTACGGGGGGTTATATGTCGTTAGCTGCTACACTAACAACTACGCATATTGCTGAAACCATCTCTGCGGGAGGTGCTGGTTGCTTTATGCATGGCCCTACCTTCATGGGTAATCCGTTAGCCTGTGCGGTTGCCAATGTCAGTTTAAAGTTGCTACGTGAATCCGATTGGCGCACTAACATTCAGCGTATTGAGGGCAAGCTGATTGCGGGTTTAACCCCTGCCAAACTTATCGATGGCGTCGCAGATGTCCGCTGCCTCGGTGCCATTGGCGTTGTAGAGCTTGAAAATCCCGTTAATACCCCCATTATTCAGAGAATGTTCGTTGAACAGGGCATTTGGATTCGTCCGTTTGGTAAGCTTGTTTATATTATGCCGCCCTACGTGATGGACAATGAAACCCTAGATCAGCTAACGTCAGGTATGATTAACGTACTCTCTGAGTATCTGGCTGTTAAACAGTAACTGTATGTGACGATTTAAAAAGGAATCAGCATGGCTCGCATTAAGATTGATATGCCGGAAAACTATATCTTTAGCACTGAGATACCTATCCGGATCAGTGATATAAATTACGGTGGTCACCTTGGCAATGACGCTGTCCTATCCATGGTTCACGAAGCACGCTTACGCTTTCTAAAATACTTCCATTACACAGAATTTGATGTGGATGGCTTAGGTATCATCATGACAGACTCCGCCATTATGTACCGTGCCGAAGGCTTCCATGGCGATGTGCTAAAAATTGATGTCGCTGTGGGTGATTTCAATAAGTACGGCTGCGATATCTACTACATGATCACCAATAAGCAAACCGCGGCGGAAATTGCTTGCGCTAAAACGGGTATCGTTTTCTTTGATTATGAAACACGTAAAGTTGTCGCTATGCCTGAGGCCTTTAAAGACTCAATGCAAAAAGATGCTTAATTAGATGCCCTAGAAAAATACCGATTGTAGAAACTAAAAAGGCAGCTCACTCGCTGCCTTTTTACTCTACCTACCGCCTATTCACCGAAGTCGTCATAACTACCGCGTGCGAGGTTTTCAAAGCGCGTATGCTTACCAATAAATGCGAGCTTGAGAGAACCGATAGGACCATTACGCTGTTTACCGATAATAATCTCAGCGATACCTTTATCAGGTGAGTCTTCGTTGTAAACCTCATCTCGATAGATAAACATAATCACATCCGCATCCTGCTCAATCGCACCGGATTCTCGAAGGTCTGAGTTTACAGGCCGTTTGTTCGGACGGTTCTCCAAACTACGGTTCAACTGAGACAATGCTACGACAGGACAATTCATCTCTTTTGCTAAGGCTTTAAGCGAGCGCGATATTTCAGAGATCTCTTCAGTACGGCTATTGGCTTTCCCGGTTTTAATCTGCATTAACTGTAAATAGTCGACCATGATTAAAGCGAGTTCACCGTGCTCACGCACGATGCGCCGAGCACGGGTACGCATCTCGTTTGGGCTAATTCCTGATGTATCGTCAATAAATAAAGGCTTATCGCGCAGCATATTGACGGCGGTAGTTAACTTTGGCCAATCCTCTTCATCTAATTGCCCGGTTCTAACTTTGGTCTGATCAATACGACCAATCGAGGACAACATACGAGAGATCAACTGATCTGCAGGCATCTCTAAGCTGAAAACCAATACCGGCTTCTCTTTTGCCATCAAGGCATTTTCAACCAGGTTCATGGCAAACGTGGTTTTACCCATCGACGGACGTGCCGCCACAATAATTAAATCAGATGGCTGCATACCAGCGGTTCGATCATCCAGATCATCAAACCCTGTTGTGACACCGGTTAACTCATCATTATTATTAAATAGAAAATCTATTCTATCCACTGCCCGTTTAAGCAACGGATTAACAGGTTCGGGACCACCTTGATTGGGCCGACTCTCTGCGATTTGAAATATTTTTTGCTCGGCATCGTTCAGAATCTCTTCAGAGCCCCGCCCTTCTGGGTAGAAGGCATTATCTGATATTTCCTGAGCCACAGAGATCATTTGACGTAACAGCGCACGATCTCGAACAATTTCAGAATAAGCACGAATATTAGATGCACTGGGAGTGTTGCGCGCGAGCTCAACTAAATAATCTAAACCGCCTGCCTTATCTAAGTCACCTGTTCGATCAAGCTCTTCAGATAAGGTAACAACATCGATAGGCTGCTGATTATTCACCAGCTTTTGCATGACCCGAAAAATCAATCGATGGTCATGTCGATAGAAATGCTCTTCAGTCACAACCTCAGATGCGGTATCCCAGGTGTTATTGTCCAGCATCAAGCCGCCGAGTACCGACTGTTCAGCCTCTATGGAATGTGGAGCCACCTTAACGTTAGCGACTGCTTCGTCATGTAATTCTGCATATTCCATAAAATCCATACCCCATAAACTAAAAAAGCACTGCGCAGTATTCTACGCAGTGCTTTTAATGAGTTGAATGTTTTTACGAATTAATTTTCGCCAACAACAACTACAGTAACAGATGTCATAACTTCTGAGTGAAGCTGAACAGCAACTTCGAATTCACCAATGTGACGCAACGCGCCTTCTGGTAAACGAACTTCGCTCTTACAAACTTCTTGACCCGCAGCAGTCAATGCTTCTGCGATATCACGCGTACCGATAGAACCGAATAGTTTACCTTCGTCACCCGCTTTAGAAGCGATAGTAACAGAAACACCATTCAGTGCTTCAGCACGTGCTTGTGCAGCAGCTAGCGCTTCAGCCGCAGCTTTTTCAAGCTCTGCACGACGCTCTTCGAATTTAGCAACGTTGCTAGCTGTTGCAGGAACAGCTTTACCTGTTGGGATCAGGTAGTTACGACCGTAACCAGCTTTAACATTCACTTTATCGCCCAGTGAACCCAGCTTACCAATTTTTTCGAGCAGAATAACTTCCATCTCGTAAACCTCTTTTGTTCTGCAGCCACTAACTGCAGTACTCAATCCTGACTAATAACACGCTTACAGATGACTGATGCGGTTACTAGCCCCGTTATCACTTAAACGCAATCTATATAGAGGGCGTTTGACCCTTATACGTGACCGTCAGTATAAGGAAGCAGCGCCACATAACGGGCACGCTTGATAGCTGTAGCCAACTGACGTTGGTAACGAGCTTTAGTACCAGTGATACGGCTTGGTACGATCTTACCTGTTTCAGTGATGTAGCCTTTCAATGTTTCTAGATCTTTGTAATCGATCTCTTTAACACCTTCAGCAGAGAAACGGCAAAACTTGCGACGACGGAAAAAACGAGCCATCTTTATATCTCCTAATTAATAATTATTCAGCTGCATCTTCATCAGAAGAAGCATCATCTTCAGCCTGCTCTGGACGAGTTTCGTCCGAACGGCGTGGCTTGCGCTCTTCACGAGCTTCAGCTGCTTTAATTGGAGATACTTCTGTGACCGCATCTTTACGACGGATCATCATGTTACGTAGTACTGCATCGTTGTAACGGAACATGCTGTCCAGTTCGTCAAGAGTTTCTTGACCACATTCGATGTTCATCAGTACATAATGTGCTTTGTGAGCGTTGTTGATTGGGTAAGCCAATTGACGACGACCCCAGTCTTCCAGGCGGTGGATTTTGCCGTTAGCACCTTCGATTACGCTAGTGTAACGCTCAACCATTGCTGGAACCTGCTCGCTCTGGTTCGGGTGAACCATGAATACGATTTCGTAATGACGCATTGTAGCTCCTTACGGGTTGTAGCCTTCGGACATCAGCTATTGAAACTAAGTAAAATAGTGCCGAAAGCAAGGAGGTTAATAGTATTTACTCAAAAGAGCGCGGCATTATACGTATTTACAAGAAAAAATACAATGCCACAAAGATTGAAAATATTGGCTATATTTATACACTAGCTATCCTGATCTTTCGGAGCTTATCTCCCAATGAAATACACTTGGTCTATCCTTGTTGGCCTATTATTTTTAAGCAATTCCAACCAAGCTGCGGCAGATCTTGTCTTTAAATGCGTTTCTGCGGATGGGGTAAAAACCTTTAGCAGCAAACCTTGCAGCACCGAAGCTAAAAAGTTGGAGTATAAAAAATATAGTTCACCTAAGGAGCTTGAGAATACGGCCCCGCGGCGCCAAGGAGACATTCTAAATGAGATGAAAAAATCGGAGATTGAAGCGGCAAAAGATAGCAACAGTATTATCGAAAAACTACAGCAGCCCTGAAAGATCAAAGCTGCTGAGTCACTCATATCACTCTACTTCAATAATCTCGTAGCTATGGGTAATCTCAACGCCACCTTTCTCTAACATCAAAGAGGCTGAGCAATACTGTTCTGCAGAAAGCTTTACCGCTCGCTCAACCTGTTTCTCTTTCAAACCCCGACCAGAGACAACAAATTTCACATGAATCTTGGTAAACACTGCCGGCACTGCATCCGCGCGTTCTGCGCTAATCTCTGCGACGCAGTCCACAACGTCTTGGCGGGTTTTCTTTAAGATACCCACTACGTCATAACTTGTACATCCACCCAAGCCGATCAAAATCAGCTCCATCGGACGCGGCCCTACCTTCAACTCACCATCCAGATTTACGTCGAACCCCGAACCTGTAGTTCCTTTAAAGCGAACATCTCCGTCCCACTTTACCGTTGCGTTCATCGTCATTGGGCTGCTCCTTAAGCAAACAACTCTTTTAATTTCTGACCAGGATCGTCCGCCCGCATAAAGGCTTCGCCCACTAAGAAGGCAAAAACGCCTTTATCACGCATCGCACGAACATCATCACGGGTATGGATGCCACTTTCTGTCACGACAATTCGATTATCCGGAATCGATGACAGCAGCTCAAAGGTGTTATCTAAGCTGACTTCAAATGTATGCAGGTTACGATTATTAATACCGATCAAGCGATTATCGAGTTGCAACGCGCACTCCAACTCATCACCACCATGTACTTCAACTAATACATCCATGCCCAGCTTAAGCGCCAAACGATTCAGCTCTTTGAGTTGTGCATCTTCTAGTGCTGATACAATTAACAAAATGCAATCCGCACCAATCGCACGTGCTTCAAACACTTGGTAAGGATCAACAATAAAGTCTTTACGAATAACAGGCAGCGAACAGGCGGCTCGTGCCTGCTTAAGGTACTCTTCGTGCCCTTGGAAAAAGTCAGCATCCGTCAGTACAGATAAGCAGCTCGCGCCGCCAGCTTGATAAGAGCGTGCAATGTCAGCAGGTATAAAAGGGTCTCTCAGCAATCCTTTCGAAGGACTGGCCTTCTTAACTTCGGCAATCACCGCAGATAAACCTGCTGCAATTGAATGCGCCATGACATTGGTAAAGCCTCTCGGCTTAAACTCAGCAAGTGCAGACTGATCCTTTATTAACTTTTCTAAATCGGCAATGGATACCGAACTGGAGCGCTCATCTACTTCTTCAAATTTACGCTTCAGGATCTTCTTTAAGACTGTTGGGGTATCTGACATGTATTTACTCTTTTAATCCTTGGCTAAACGCTGCTAACTGAGCCATTTTTTTAGACGCTGAGCCGCTAAGAATAACCTCTTTCGCTAGCGCAACGCCAGCGGCTAGGGTGCTAGTCATATCGGCAACATAAAGAGCAGCACCGGCATTAAGTGCAATCATATCGATCGCTTTCTGATGCTCACCCGCAAAAGCCGATTTAATTAAGGCAAGACTTTCTGCTGAGCTTTCAACCTGCAGCCCGTCTAATGACTGGGAAGTTAATCCCGCATCTTCCGCAGTCAAACTATATTCCGTCACAACACCGTCTTTTAATTCAGCCACACAGGTGCGGCCTGCCAAACTGATCTCATCAAGACCATCATCAGCATTAACAACCATCACATGCTTCGCGCCAAGCGCCTTTAATGCTTCAGCCAGTGGTCGACATAAACTTTTATCGAACACGCCCAATAGGTAATGCTTAACACCGGCGGGGTTGGTTAAAGGACCAAGAACGTTAAAAATTGTACGCAAGGCCATCTCTTTACGTGGGCCAATGGCATATTTCATTGCGCTATGATGTTGAGGGGCAAACATAAATCCGACGCCAACTTCATCAATGCAACGTCCAATTTGTGCAGGTGATAGCGAGAGGTTAACACCGCTCGCTTCTAATAAATCAGCAGAGCCCGAACTGGAGGAAACTGAACGGTTACCATGTTTAGCCACCGTACCGCCAGCTGCTGCAACGACAAAGGAGCAGGCAGAGGAGACATTAAATAAGTTAGCACCATCACCCCCAGTACCAACAATATCCACCGCATTGGTGGCTTGAATTTCAACAGGCACTGCTAACTCGCGCATCACTGATGCGGCAGCGGTAATTTCATTGACCGTTTCGCCTTTCATGCGCAACCCCATCAAGAAGCCACCAATTTGCGCATCGGTTGCTTGCCCAGACATGATTTGACGCATGACTGATTGCATCTCTTCTAGACTAAAATCATGACGATCAACCACTGCAGCTAATGCCTGTTTAATATCCATCATCGTTCCCTATTATTTACGACGCAAAAAATTATCGAGCAACTCATGCCCCTGCTGGGTCAATATCGCTTCAGGATGAAACTGAACACCCTCAATATCATAGGTTTTGTGTTTAATGCCCATGATCTCTGCTGGATGACCTTCATCATCCAGTGTCCAAGCCGTTACCTGCAAACAATCAGGCAAGCTTTCTTTTTCAATCACCAACGAATGATACCGGGTTACACTTAGCGGATTATTCAACCCTGCAAAAACACCTAAACCCTCATGGTAGACGGGCGAGTTCTTACCGTGCATTACCTGATTTGCGCGCACTATATTACCACCAAAAACTTGCCCGATACTCTGATGACCTAAACAAATGCCAAGAATCGGCATTTTTCCTGCAAAGTAACGGATAGCATTCAACGAGACACCTGCTTCATTCGGTGTACACGGCCCCGGAGAGATAACCAAATGCGATGGCGCTAGCTTTTCTATCTCCTGGATCGTGATCTTATTATTGCGATACACCTGAACTTCAGCACCTAATTCGCCAAAATAGCGAACAACATTAAAGGTGAAAGAGTCATAGTTGTCGATCATAAGAAGCATTCAGATACTACCAAGTTATATTTATTGAAATTTTAACACCGCAATAGTGAATCATTAAGCTTACAGGTTGGATTATTGAAAATAGTATGACATTGGTATCGTTTAA
>DAIRSP010000023.1:0-22186 GCA_036804365.1 Neptunomonas sp.
ACCGCTGAATTTACCGGCTGCGGAGAACTTAGCGACGGCTCCTCGTGGTGTGGCTTTGGATGTTTGTCCGCCTGTATTCGAGTACACCTCGGTATCCAACACCAGTATGTTGACGTTACGTCCGGAGGCTAAGACATGGTCGAGCCCACCGTAACCGATATCGTAAGCCCAGCCATCGCCGCCAATAATCCATACGCTCTTGCGACTGAGCTTGTCGGCAATATGCATTAATGCCGCTGCTTTTGGATCTGCGAGGTTTTCTAATTGGCTACGCAGTGTTTGAATGCGGTTACGTTGCTCGGCAATCTCATTTTCTTCGTGTTCTGTTGCAGTGAGAATCGCCTGTACCAGCGAGCTGTCTAATTGCGGTTCGAGTTGGGTCAGTAGTTCTTTTGCGTAGTGCGTCTGTTGATCAATCGCGGCTCGCATGCCGAGACCAAACTCCGCATTATCTTCAAATAGCGAGTTGTTCCACGCAGGCCCCCTGCCCTCGCTGTTGGTACTCCAAGGCGTTGTAGGTAAGTTACCACCATAGATAGAGGAGCAACCGGTGGCGTTAGCGACAACCATACGATCACCAAAAAGCTGGCTAGCTAGTCGGATGTAAGAGGTTTCACCACACCCTGAGCAAGCGCCGCTGAACTCGAAAAGTGGCTGCATCAGCATAGAGCCTTTGAGGGTGTCACGCTTAACGCCGGTTCGGTCAAATTCAGGTAACGTTTCGAAGAACGCCCAGTTGGCCTTTTCCGCCTCGAATGTTTGCTCTTTCGGCACCATATTCAGTGCTTTTCTTGAGCTATTGCTCTTATCTTTAATCGGGCAGATATCTACACACAGCGTACAGCCGGTGCAGTCTTCGGGCGATACCTGATAGGTCATCAGTGTGCCTTCGGGAAACTCTTTTGCGCCTTTAATGGGTACCGCTTTAAACTGCTCAGGTGCTCCCGCGAGTAAATCGGGAGCAAACGCTTTAGAGCGCATCACGCTATGCGGACAGACCAAAACACATTTACCACAATGGGAGCAGAGATCCGCTTCCCATTCGGGAATCTGTACGGCAAGGTCTCGCTTCTCATAACGAGCTGTTCCGGTAGGCCATGTGCCATCGTTGGGTACTTGGCTTACCGGAATACGATCACCGTGGCCTGCAATGAGTTCTACTGTGAGTGTCTGTACGAAGGTGGATGCGCGCTCGGTGTGAATCTCCCGTAAAGGGATCAGGCTCGTTGCCTGTGTTGGGATCGTGAGCGGATTCAGGTGATCAAGTGCCGCGTCAATCGCCTTGATATTAAGATCCACGACCCGTTTGCTATGGTGCCCATAGGTTTTTCTAACGGCGTTTTTTATCTGCTCGATAGCTTGTTGTTGTGGCAGAACACCGGAGATAGCAAAAAAGCAGGTTTGCATAATGGTGTTGATCCGTTTGCCCATGCCCGCTGCCGTCGCAACCTGATAAGCATCAATCACGTAAACCTTGAGTTGCTTATCAATGATCTGCTGCTGCACCTTGGTTGGGAAGCTATCCCATACTTGATCTAAAGGCGTGGCGCTGTTCAGTAGGAACACGGCACCCTTTGCCGCCTTATCCAACATCGTATGGGTATGCAGAAAACTCTGCTGGTGGCAGGCAACGAAGTTGGCGCGGTTATCTTGAATTTCATAGGCGGAGCGGATGGGCTTTTGACCAAAGCGTAGATGTGAAACGGTCATGGCGCCTGATTTTTTAGAGTCATAGACAAAGTGACCCTGTGCATAAAAGTTAGGTTGCTCACCAATGATCTTGATACTGTTTTTATTCGCACTAACCGTGCCGTCAGCCCCTAACCCGTAAAATAACGCTTGGAAGTTGTCTTGGTTGGCTTGGGTTAAGTAACTAGGATCGAAATCTAAGCTGGTATGCGTGAGGTCGTCGATAATCCCTACCGTGAACGGGTTTTTACTCTGTGTTTTATCGAGTTCATCAAATACCGCCTTAACCATCGCCGGTGTGAACTCTTTTGAGGATAAGCCGAAGCGGCCACCAATAATTTTAGGTAGCGGGTTCGCACTCCACTCTTGCTTGCACATCGCTTGAAATAGCGCGGTAGAAATATCTTTGTAAAGAGGCTCACCGTCCGCCCCTGGTTCTTTGGTGCGATCTAGAACAGCAATACGGTTGACCGTTTTTGGCAGTGCATTCAGCAGGCGTTGAGCATCAAATGGGCGAAATAGCCGAACTTTTAATACCCCCACCGACTCCCCTGCTTGAAGCATAAAATCAACGGTTTCATGAACGGTTTCGGCACCCGAACCCATGAGGATAATGACCTTTTCAGCATCTGGCGATCCGGCGTACTCGAAGATCTGATATTGCCGCCCAGTGACTGCTGAGAATTGATCCATCGCCTCCTGAACAATATCGGGGAAGGAGGCATAGTAGCGGTTGACTGCTTCGCGAGATTGGAAGAACAGATCAGGGTTTTGCGATGTTCCACGTATGACGGGATGATCTGGCGATAACGCTCTATCGCGACAGGCTTGGACTAACTTAGGATCAATCAGTTGTTGCAGCATGGCTGGGGTGACCAGTGCGACTTTGCTAACCTCGTGGCTGGTGCGAAATCCATCAAAGAAATGCAATACGGGTACACGCCCTTTCAGCGAGGCCATTTCCGCAATCGTGGCCATATCCATCACCTCTTGGGCGTTATTGGATACCAGCATGGCAAACCCCGTAGTTCTTGCTGCCATAACATCGCTATGATCGCAGAAAATGGAGAGTGCATGTGTGGCAACTGAGCGTGCGGCAATGTGGAAAACGGTGGGTGTTAACTCCCCTGCAATTTTGAACATGTTGGGGATTTTGAGAAGTAACCCTTGAGAGGCGGTAAACGTACAGGTTTTAGCACCGGCTTGTAGTGCCCCATGTACAGCCCCTGCCGCACCGGCTTCACTCTGGAGTTCGATCACATCGGGTACGGTGCCCCATAAGTTTTTTTGACCAGCGGCACTCCATGTGTCGCACAGCTCTCCCATCACTGAGGCTGGGGTTATCGGGTAGATAGCGATGACATCGTTCAGTTGGTGTGCAATGGTTGCCGCGGCTTCATTACCATCCATCATTCTATATTGATCTGTCATACACCTCTCCCATCCTTCAGGCTATTAACAAAGCATAGACGCTAACGTACTCTCTATCAGATAAATCTAATAAGGGGTTGAGATATATCAACTTTTAACGAATGACCAGATTAATGCTCAGTCGAGTTTAGAGCTTGCATCGCGTTTTCTGTCCAGCTCAAACTATGTCGGTACGCTACGTCTAAAAAGTGTTTCTCTGTCGATGTGAGGTTGAGCTTATCAAACTCACCTTGCTCGAAGGCGATTACGCTTTGAAGCAGTTGCCCTAAGTCGCCGCGGAACTCAGTGATAGCCGTTTTCACGTTGTCATCGAGCGGAAGTTGCTTGAGTAGCTGCTCCATCTCAACATCCAGAATTAAATCTAGCAACGAGATCATACCCACCATAAAGGCACTTTCAGAGGATGGTAGCTCTTTGGATTCAGCTAAGAGTTCACACATGCGAGAGCGCACGAGTAAGTTACGTGATATCTCCTCGGGTTTTCCTTCTTGGCCGGATAGCGAAATTAAAATGGCCCACTTTCGTATTTGTTCTTGCCCGAGGAGCACAATCGCCTGTTGTAGTGCTGTGATCGGTTGACTGAGCTTATAGGCGGCGGAGTTGACGACACGGAGGATTTTTACCGTGAGCACCGGATCCATGATGATCAGCTCTTCAATTTCGGGAGGGGTGATATCCGGACGATCTAACTCTTTTATCAGCTGTAACAAGGCAATGCTACTGCTCGGAATGTTTCTGCTGTGTGTGGTGCTTGGGCGGCTGATAAAGCGGCCTTGTAGCAGTTTAAACTCTAACTCACGACACAGCTTTAACGTTGGAAAGTCATCCACATGCTGTGCCATCGGAGTTATACCCGATCCTTTCAGTAACGCGAGTAGTTTGGGTAAGGTTTTACGTGTGATTAAAGAAAAATCGATTTTCACTATATGCACTAATTTCACCAGAGGAAAGAGGTGAGGCTGTAGGGCAAAATCGCTGAGCGCGAGTCGGAAGCCTGATTTTTTTAGCATTTTTAAATGCTCGATAAGAGCTTTATCGACATCGATATTCGATGAGATCTCAATCACAATTTCCTTTTTGGGTAGCAATAATGGCTGGTCGCCCTTAAGCATGTTGGGCGGAAAAGGAATAAACAGAGGCACTTTACTGATATCGCCATTTTGCGACAGGCTAGTAAAGGTATGCATGAGCAGTAAGGAGCCTTCCTGCTCTGAGCTAAGTAGAGTTTCTTCAAGCCCTAATGGATCTGCCGAACGAATTTCATAGGCGACGATCTTCAGTCGGTCATCAAAAATGGGCTGACGCACCATCAGGGTTGTAGGTTTTGCATCCATGTGATCTACATCGATAAAAGATATTTAATGTAGATCACTATAGTTCAAATATGGATACAAGGAGGGTTAGTCAGGTTATTGATCCAAGCCGTTGGCTTTAGCGATCCAGTAGTCCACGCTGACATAGCGACCGGCACCGGTAAAGAATAGGCTGAGCAGCATAACAAAGTAAGTAATCGCAAACTCAATACCGTTATTCAATATGACAATCGAGCCGCGTTCGGTTAACCAGTCATAATTACCAAACTCTTGAAGAATCGCTCTTGCACGTTGCACGCGATCAGCAGCTTCCATCACACGATCGTTCGCTAACCAGCTAGAGGCATCCGCAATCGCCAACCAGCCGTTTTCCCAATGCACAGCAAAGGCAGCAACGAGCATGGTGATCATCAGAGGGATGCTGATCCAGCGAACCGCTAAGCCGACGATCAGTAGGATCCCGCCGATAAACTCTGTTCCCGCTGCCAATGCTGTCATCAGCTCAGGCATAGGTAGACCTAATCCCCAATCAGGATTACCAAACCATGCCGCGGTATCTTCAAAGTGTGCCAGTTTTGTCCAACCTGCTTGTAAGAAAACAGGCGCTAGGTAGAGGCGCAGTAACAGCGGGGCTATGCCATCGGCCACGCGAATGCGCTCTAACATATGGTGTAAGCAGCGGTATCGCTCAATTAGCATGTTCATAGGTGCTCTCCTAGATGCTGAGCGCCTAGCAGGATATCGGCATCATATAGTTGTTTAAGTAGCGCCTGACCGCCTTGTATAAGAGCGTCAGGTGATGGGTGTTGTAGCTGCTGAGCTAACGTTAACAATGCTTGTTCGCCGCTCATGTTCTCGTGTTCATTGAGAATGAATAGCAGTTGCGCGGTCATCGCATTAATAGTCATAAACTGGACGCGATCTGCTTTGTTTCTATAGACGATGATCCACGTAGGTTGCTCTGGGCGTTCATCGGGCTGAAAAGTTTTGCTTATTTGGTGTACGGGGTACTGATAACTGAGCGACCAAGCTAACGGTGATTGCAGAGGATGGTGTTCGAGCAATGCTTCCTCAGTGCGTAACAAGGTATCTAGATCTTGGAAAGGGTCTTGCTCAGCAATATCTAGTGCTAATTCAACCCATTCGTAGTGCATTAACTCATGTAGAAAGTCAGGCTCTTGAGGCGTCTTTTCTCTTACATTGGTGATAAAAGTGAGAAATTCTGCACTGATCTGATTGAAATAGGGTGATTCGCAACGATGGTGAATCATGAACTCGCGCACGGCAGTATTCCACCAAGTATCGCCCATGATCTCTTTGCTAATCGGAAATGCAGACGCAGTGAAGCCATGAATGTTATTAAAGAAAAGCTCTTTATAAACATCCATTCTACGCGTTTCGATACCCGCAATAATCGGTGTCTCTGGGTTGCGGATATGTCCTGCGAACGCAGTTTGTAGCGCTTGAAATGCGTACATTGGTTGATCTTTAGGCAAGGATGTCATGAGATAACTCCTTGTGTTGGCGCGTTAAAGTCGGTGTTGCCGCGCGTGCTTGTAAATGACGAATATGTTGTACCTCCTGCATGAGTTCCGTCATCGGAGGAATATTAAAGTCGCGCTCGAGTAAAGTCGGAATAGCACCAAACTGTTGATAAGCTTGAGATAACAGCACCCAAACGGGATCATTGACTTCGGCACCATGGGTATCAATCAGCAGATCATCCGCTTCTTGGTAGTGTCCAGCCACATGGATATAGCGGATACGGTGGCCGGGTAGTGCGGCTAAAAAGTCCGAAGCATTGTATCGATGGTTAATGCTGTTGACGTATATGTTGTTCACATCGAGCAAAAGGTCGCAGTCTGCTTCATCTAGTACAGCAAGTAGAAACTCTAGCTCCGTCATTTCTGTAGATGGCATCGCATAAAAAGAGACATTTTCTATCGCAAGTGGTCGTTCTAAATGCTCACTCACGCTTTTGATGCGCTGCGCTACATATTTAACGGCTTCTTGGGTAAAGGGAATGGGCATCAAATCATATAGATGGCCATCATCAGAGCAGTAGCTCAGATGTTCGGTATAGGTTTCGATCTTATGTGTATCTAAAAAGCGTTTTAAATCATCGAGAAATTGTCTATCTAGCGGCTGTATTCCCCCTAACGAGAGAGACAGTCCATGGGACACCATGGTGTGCTGTTCGCACAACGCTTTGAACTGGCGGCTAAGTTTAGGACCACACTTCATCCAGTTTTCTGGAGCGACCTCTAAAAAGTCTACACCCTGCTCTCCGACTGCGGGCTGATTGTTAAGCATGCAGCGTCTAAAGCCTAAGCCTGTACCGTGGAGTAGATTGTTTTGCATGAGTGCTCTCCAAAAAATACGGGCTCGCGATAGAGCCCGTGGTGATACCTATCTATCTAACTTAGCTGCTTTTTTTCTTGTCAGCGCCGCATTTAGCTTCGCCGCACTTACCTTCTTCAGCTTTTTTCATCTCTTCGGCTTTCTTGTCAGCGCCGCATTTAGCTTCGCCGCACTTACCTTCTTCAGCTTTTTTCATCTCTTCGGCTTTCTTGTCAGCGCCGCACTTAGCTTCGCCGCACTTACCTTCTTCAGCTTTTTTGTCAGCACCGCACTTACCTTCTTCAGCTTTTTTGTCAGCACCGCACTTGGCTTCTTCAGTTTTTTTCGCAGCGCCACAGCTCGCTTCTTTAGTTTTTGAAGCATCAGCTAGCTGAGCATAACCGCCGTTTAATTGTTGTGCAGCAAATGGGTTTTCTGCTGCAAACGCTGAGCTACCCGTAGCCATTAAGAATGCAGCACCTACAGAAGCAACCATTGGTTTGATAGAGTTTTTCATGTTGTTCACCTTTACGATAAATGTTGGGTTATGCGCTTTATTAGGAAAGCTTTTTTTCTTTCTTAATGTATTAGTCGTTGTAGCTTGAGATTCCTTACACATTTTTTTTAAAAAAATTAAATTTTTTTGCGTAAGCTTTTGGACAGCGCTTTTTATGTAAAGTTGAAGCCAATATCGAAGAATGTGTAGAGAAGAATAATTGGATGGGGGAGTAGGCACTAGGCTATGTTGTCCATAGCCTAAGGGTCTACTAAATCAGCGTTAAATGGTTATCCCAAAGCGCATCCGAGTGGTTCACTGCATGGCGCGATAAGGTTTGGCTTTGTATCGTGTAGAGCTTACCTGCGCCGGTAGTGACAACGAACTCACCTGTCTGCTGAGTTCTTGCAAGTCCACAGCCATCTTTAGCGCCAATGTGCCCGATATACTGTTTGGTCTGTAGGTTCCAAAGCGTGATCATATCGCCTTTAGGGGCGGATACCGCTGCAAATTGACCAGAGCTATCAATACACGCTGAGCCGCAGTACTGTTTCATGCGGCCGAAAATGTCGAGTGGGATATCCAGAGCCGTAATCGGTTGGCCATGCTTATGATGAGCAATTAATGGCACCTGATCAGCGATATTCCCTTCATATTGCATAGCGATAATGACATCGCCCTGCGCAGAGATGTCGATATGACGGATACCACATTGATGGTATTTCTCCGGTAGGCTGACCTGCTCCTCTAATAGCCCAGACTTTAATGCAATATAGGCGAGAGAGGGTTGCATGGTCTCGACATTTAACTTGTCTCGGCCATCGGTCAGAATACCCCCGTTCGCAACGACGAGTGTTTGTTGGTCATCGGTGAGACGAAACTCATGAGGGCCGATACCGCCGGTTGAGTATTCACCTATGATGCGAAACTGATCGTATAAGTCTCGGACGACAATACGCCCTTGCAGGCTGGTGGGCGACTTTTCTGAGGTCAGAAGATAACGCCCATCTTTGGTGATTTGAGCGTGCCCATACAGGTGATAGCCCGCTGCACAGGTAACACGTTTAATCAGCGTGCCTGTTTGGTAATCCATTACCTCAATAAACGTACCGGGGCGGCGTGCAATAGCAAACAGCCAAGGTTTTCGTGGATGGCTTATCACTTGGTGAGCACGATCTGGCAGTCGATGGCGTAGTTTCTCTTCACCTGTCTCCGTCAATAAATGGAGATAGTACTCCCCTTTACTGACTTCACTTGCAGAGGCAAATAAAAGCGGTGCCTGTGTCTCGTCAGCGTTTGCATCGGCTAAATTCACTTTGCACATGCTGAGGGCTGGAATTGCCACCATCCAGCCTAAAAACTGACGACGTTTAATCTCCATCACGGCTATTAAATCCTAAATGGATCCCTAGAGGTTCCATAGATTCTTCCAGTTGATCGAGCAAAGGCTTGAGATCTCGCGTCAACTGAGTGAGTTGAGCGTAAGCATTCGCATCGAGTTTGCTGCCTTGAACTTCATCAGTAACAGCCAATGTTTGCTCAACCTGCTTGAAACTCGCTTCGATCTGCTCCGCTTGATCCGTCTCTCCGCTCTCTGCGAGGAGCTGCTTAACGCTCACTGGCGTGGTTTTGCTGTAAAGCTCATGTAAGGCCGCCACATTGGAGCGGATGTTTTCAATAGATTGCTGACTTCGCCATGATTCGCTGCGCTTCCAGTTGCTGTCGTGAAGGGAGTTGCCCATCGGTGAAAGCAGTTTGGTGTCTCGAATCACATCAACAGGCTCAACAAGAGATTTCATCAGCTCGGTGGTTGCAGCTGAATCAGATTCGTAGGTGCCATCGTCACTTGGGTTCAACATCTGTTGTGCTTCATCTTGCCATTCGAGAGCAATGGCCGCTGTATTCAGGCTGATATGCTGGGCAATCGCGGCTGCCAAGCGACACTCCGTTGTATTCTGCAAAATTACCTGTTTTTTGCTAAATAACAGACGTTCTAACGCGGGGAAGCCTTTAATACTAATGCTGGCAGAGCGGAAGTACTCCTCATCAAAGGTTATGTCTTTTTGGACTAACGCTTGATTGAGCTGTTTCGCGCCGATATTTTTTTTGTCTGGCCAGTACTGTAAACCATGATTACGCATCAGCAGGGTTACGGGGCCAAACTGCACGTGCTGAATGCCCTGCCACGCTTGCAAAGTAGCATTAAACTGCGTTTGAGCCGCGATTAGGCGGGTCGTATTGGGGGCAGCACACAGCTGATCGAGCGATTGGCTCATAGCTTGGCTTTGCGTCGCAAGCTTCTGATAGCGCGGCATAATGTGTTGCTCAATAACGGCTTCATTCAGCGCCCGCCATTGGGTTTCAGAGGGTGCAGCATGTAACATGCCCGCCCCTAAAATTAGCAGTGATAAACCCAATAGAACCGGTGCTAAAGCATGGGTGCGCATCATTAAATGGACTCCAAAAATAAAATTAAATCACGTCTTTGCTGTTGATCGAGATGAATAAATCGGTGCTTTGCTGTATCGGCCTCACCGGCATGCCATAAGATCGCTTCTGTTAGATTACGCGCTCTCCCATCGTGTAGGAAGCTGGCTTGAGGGTTTATCAGCTGTGTTAGGCCAATGCTCCATAACGGCGGCGTTCGCCACTCTGATCCGCTGGCTAAAAACTCCGTTACTGAATCGGCAAGCCCCTCTCCCATGTCATGCAGCAGCAGATCAGAATAGGGTGATAGGGTGACGTGTTGCGCGTTCGGTATATCGAGTGTAAATGAAGGAGTGTGACATTGAGCACATCCGCTCTGATGAAACAGTTTCTCGCCACGCTTGAACGCTGGAGAGTCTTGATTTCGTGCCGGTGTGATGGCCAGACTTTGCGTATAAAAGTTGATTAAGTGGAGCATATCGTTCGAGACTTCGACGTTATCGTGCTGCTCACTATTGCCGTCGGGTGCTTTTCTGCAAGCGGTTTGTTGCTCGGTGCAACCGCCATAGCCTGCGGGGAAAAGATGGCTTGAAAGGCCGATATCTTGACTCAGCGCTTGGCTGTTTTGCTGTGCTAGCGAGGGATGTTTAGCTTTCCAGCCAAAGCGACCCAGATCCTTGGTTTGTGTCTCTAGATTCCAAACATAGTTAGGCTTGCCTGAGATACCATCTTTATTCAGATCGAAAGGATCTGCGAGCGCTTCGATTTGCTGATCAGATATCTGCTCCAGTAAACCTAAACCGATGATAGGTGGTGCAATGCGTAAGGAATGCTGTGTTTTGCTAGAGAGTTCACCGTAATTGAGCTTATGAAACCGATAATGTGGCTTTTGCAGCTCCACAACCTCTCCGTCGGGGAAGGTGAAAATCGTTGTTTCGTAATGCGTGCTAAATAAACCTTCAGCGGGCACACCGCTAATCGACATATCTTGTAGTTGAGCGCCGTAAGTCGGCTCATCTATGGAGGCTACCCGTCCGCTACGCAATAACTCACGTTGCGAATGATTGGATACTGGAATGCTGAGGCGCATCACACTCGACAGATTATTTTTAGGAACTTCTTCGTTAATAGCGGGTTGTCCCCTGCCGTTATTAATATGGCAGCTGCTACAGTTGCGCGCGTTAAAGAGAGGCCCTAAACCATCACTTGCGGTTGTTGATGAAGGAGAGGAAACCCATATTTTATTGAACAGACTTTTACCCAATTGAAACGACATCCGCTCCTCTATGGTTAGTGTCGGGAGCGGATGCTGTAACGCTTGTCTATCTACGGGCTGACTATGCGCCGCGGTATAACTCGCTTGGTTCTGGATCGCCTTTGCAGGTAGCAAGGGCACCTGCGTTGCAATCGTTGCCGTGCTGAGTGATATGGCGACAACACTGAGTAGATAGAGAGCGTATTTACACATATTCCTGCAATTAGCTGTGAGGAATGGTTTCGGGACGATCAAGGCTATCAGAGCCCTCAAGTTCAATATTTTCCAATCCCAACGCATTAATCGCTTTCTCGATAGATGACGTTTGGGTTGTCAAAGCATCAACAATCTTCTGAATCACCTGATTACCTTGGGTGTTACCACTGGCAATAAGCACATCAAACGTGTTGCCCTTTTGTGCTTCATCTACCATCACTTGCATGGCCGCTTGAGTGTCTGCTAGGTCTTCACGCAGAGCTGCATCGACATCAGGCGCTGTTTTATTCAAGAGTTGAGAGATAGAAGGACCGGAAAGTACGGAACCATCAAGTCGTGTGTAGGTGCCAAGGTAGACGTTTTGAATACCTTTAGCGTCATAGTAGTGAGAATTATGGGTGTTATCAGAGAAGCAATCATGCTCCTCTTCCGGATCATGTAACATCAAACCTAGCTTGATACGTTCACCCGCAAGCTCACCGTAAGACAAGCTGCCCATGCCTGTTAAAATAGTGGCCAGACCTTGTTTTTCTGAGCGCTCAAGCAATGAAGTGCGGGCTTCCCCACCCTCTTTCCATTGTGCTGCCATGTAGTCCAAATCTGATACTAGAAGATCTGCTGCGGCTTGTAAGTAATCACGACGACGGTCGCAGTTGCCGTTGGTGCAGTTTTCTAAGTTGAAGTCAGTAGCCGGACGCGCCCCAGCACCTGGCTTTGTGCCATTAAGATCTTGTCCCCACAATAGGAACTCAACGGCATGATAACCGGTCGCCACATTGGACTCGATCTCGTCGATCTCTTGTAGTGTGTCAGATAATAATGCTGGCGTAATATTCGATGTATCTACTACGGTGGTACCCAATTGCAACTGCTTATTGGCGATCACGTTGGCGCGGAAAAAGTCATTCTCATCAGACTCTTCACCGTAGTGGCTCGTATCAACATAGTCGATAAGACCCTCATCCAGTGGCCATGCGTTCACCTTCCCTTCCCACTCATCAACGATCGGGTTACCAAAGCGAAATGCTTCTGACTGTTGGTAAGGTACACGTGCTGCAATCCATGCTTGACGAGCCGCAGCTAGGTTCTCTTCTGTTGGTGCCGCTAAAAAAGTAGCCACCTTATTTTGCAGTTGCTGTGCGCTGGTCAGAGAGTCGCCAAATGTGGCTTCGGCAATGGTCGCGTAATGCTTGATGACAGCGCTAGTCGAGTTGTTAGCTAGCGCTATACCGGATGCTGTGGTTAGAGATAGCGCAAGCGCGAGCTTAGACAGGTGTTTCATTACGGGCTCCAATCTGTAAGTGTTTTATAAATATAAATGATAATGATTGTTATTTCAATTAAGAATTGAATTGTCATTTAGGTGAATAAATTGGATAATAGCCTTATATTCAGTATGTATATCTCAAGCCCTATATAGGTGGGATTGAGTAAGGCGAGGTGGCTTGGTGTTCGAGTTTTATCTAACAGACGTTCGTCGATTCTTCACGAAAAGTATGACAGTTTTTGTATTGTCGCTGCCAATCATTGCCTCAGCAGCTGAGTCATCAGGATATCAGCAAGACAAAGAGCGCTTAGGGCAGCAGTTGTTCTTTGACCGCTCGTTGTCGAAAAACCGGACGCAATCCTGTGCGACTTGTCATGCACCGGATAGAGGCTTTGTTGATCCTCGTCCTCAACCTACTGCGGCTGCATCATTAGGTGATGATGGTGTTTCTGTTGGTGATAGAAGTGCACCGACAGCCAGCTACGCGGCTTACATCCCTGCGTTTTATAAAAACGCCGCAGGCCATTATGCAGGCGGTCTTTTTTGGGATGGACGTGCTGCTGACTTAGAGGAACAAGCGGGTGGTCCTCCTCTTAATCCGAGTGAGATGGGGATGCCAGATAAAGCAGCGGTTGTGGCGAGAATCCAAGAGGATAGCGGTTACGTCCAAGCGTTTCAGTCGGTCTGGGGAACGGATATATTTTCTTCTGTGGATAACGCCTATCAAGCGATGATGGACGCGCTTGCAGCGTTTGAAAGGAGTGAGTTTTTTTCGCCATTCGACTCGAAATACGATCGCTTTCTTAAAGGAACCTACCAGCTAACCGAGCAAGAGGAGTTGGGGCGTACCTTGTTTTTCTCGCAACAGTTTACCAACTGCAATTTATGTCACCAGCTACGAACAACACCTAACCGTGCCGATGAAACGTTTAGTAACTATGAGTACCACAATATAGGTGTGCCGACGAATCATCAGTTGCGAAATATCAATGGTGTTAAGTCAGCGGATATTGGATTAGCTCAGCATCCTGTGCTTGCTGGCGATGCAGCACAGGCTGGTAAGTTTAAGACCCCTACCCTGCGTAATGTGGCGGTAACGGGCCCTTATATGCATAACGGCGTGTTTAAAGAGTTAAGAACGGTGGTGTTGTTTTATAACAAGTACAATAGCCGCAGTGCAAAGCGCCAAATTAACCCTGAAACGGGCGAACAATGGGCTGCACCAGAGGTGCCTGAAAACCTAGCATTAGAGCAATTAGAAACAGGCCCTGCATTGGACGATAAACGCGTGGATGCCTTAGTCGCCTTCTTGAGAACGCTAACAGATCAGCGTTATGAGCACCTCTTAAATTAATGCAGCGGCATAACTACGAGCGGGCGTTATTGCGCCCACTCTTCCGCTAAGTGCTGATCTTTGAGTTTTACATAATTATTGGCGGTATAGGTGAAGTAGTTCATCTCTGCTTCGGTTAGCGCCCTGACCTCTTTGGCGGGGCGTCCTACATACAGGTAGCCGCTTTTCAATGTTTTACCCGGCGGTACTAAACTACCTGCGCCCAGCACGACGTCAGATTCAATGATGGCGCCATCCATGACCATTGAGCCCATACCAATCAAGACGCGATCGCCAATCCTACAGCCGTGCAGCATCGCTTGGTGACCAACAGTGACATGATCGCCAATGGTTAATGGAAAGCCGTCTGGGTTATAAGGGCCGGCGTGCGTGATATGCAGAACAGAACCATCTTGAATACTGGTCGAATGCCCAATGCGAATACGATGCATATCACCACGAATAACCACCAGTGGCCAAACAGAGCAATTATCCCCTATTTGCACATCACCAATGATGACAGCCGTAGGGTCAACAAATACGAGATTACCTAAAGTTGGGTTGATTCCTTTGAAGGGGCGAATATTCATTATTCTTTTCCTAGTTGCATCAAATCAGTTTGTCCCCATTGTATACTAATCAACATTATCTGCTGCGTTTGATCAGATTCAACATTATTATCACTTTGTCGCGCAGCCACCCTATCCCTTAACGGAGAGAGTCATGAGTAACCCACTGTTAGAAAACCACTTGTTACCGCCATTTAGCAAAATTAAGCCTGAAGACTTTTCGCCGGCGGTAGATCAGTTACTACAAAGTGGCCGCGAGCAAATAGCGCAGCTGACTCAAGATAGAAGTTTGGTCGAGTGGGATCAGGTGATTGCGCCGTTGGATAGTGTGAATGATCGCTTAAACCAAGCATTATCGCCGGTTTCGCATATGAATAGTGTGGTCAATAGTGATGCGTTACGCGAAGCCTACAATGAAAACTTACCTAAGCTATCCGAGTATTGGAGTGAGATGGGTCAGCATGAGGGCATGTTTGATGCCTATCGTCGCGTAGCGGAAAATGCAGGCTCACTCAATGCAGCACAAAAGAAGGTTTTAGCGAATAACTTACGTGATTTCCGTTTATCAGGTATCGATCTTCCTGCAGAAAAGAAAAAACGTTACACAGAGATTCAGAAGCGCCTGTCTGAACTTACGACAAAATTCTCTGAAAATGTTTTGGATGCCACGCAAGGTTGGCAAAAACATATTACGGATCCTGCATTGTTAAGTGGTATGCCGGAGATGTCACTCGCGGCAGCTAAACAAGCGGCCAGTGCAAAGGGTCTGGAAGGGTATTTAATTACTCTGGAGTTCCCATCCTACTTCCCAGTAATTACACATTGCGATAATCGAGAGTTGCGCCGTGAGGTATATGAAGCTTATGCAACACGGGCATCAGAGCAAGGTCCGTGTGCAGGTCAGTGGGATAACTCAGAGATCATGTTAGAGATACTGGCTTTACGCCAAGAGCTCTCTGCATTGCTTGGTTTTGAAAGCTACGCGCACTACTCATTAGCGACCAAAATGGCTGAGACGCCTGAGCAAGTGCTGCAATTTCTTTATGATCTCGCGGATAAAAGTGTGATTGCAGCGCGAGCTGAATATAAAGAGCTGTGTGAGTACGCAAAACAGGAGTTTGGTGCCGAATCTGTGGAGTCATGGGATGTGTCCTACTACTCAGAAAAACTGAAACAAGCTCGCTACTCAATCTCTCAAGAGATGCTACGTCCCTACTTCCCATATCCAAAAGTGCTCAGCGGTATGTTTGAGATTGCAGGGCGTTTATTTGATATCAGCATCAAAGAGGTCACTGAGTTTGATAGCTGGCACGCCGATGCGCGTCTCTTTGAAGTGCAGCGTCAGGGCGAAACCATTGCGCGTTTCTATCTAGATCCGTATGCGCGTGCAAACAAGCGTGGCGGTGCGTGGATGGATGTGTGCCGTACACGCAGACGTTTAGAGGATGGCTCTTTGCAGCTGCCGGTTGCTTATCTGGTGTGTAACTTTAATGGCTCTGTCGGCAATGATCCTGCGCTATTAACACATAATGAAGTCACGACCCTCTTCCATGAGTTTGGTCACGGTCTGCACCATATGCTGACGCAAGTAGAGTACGCCGATGTGAGCGGCATTAGTGGCGTAGCATGGGATGCGGTTGAGTTGCCAAGTCAGTTTATGGAGAACTGGTGCTGGGAGCCGGAAGCATTAGCGATTATTTCTGGTCATTATCAAACAGGCGAGACATTGCCGACAGAGCTGTTGGATAAGATGCTAGCCGCTAAAAACTTCCAGTCAGCACTGTTTATGGTGCGCCAGTTAGAGTTTTCGATTTTCGACTTTAAGTTACATCTAGAATTTGCAGCGGGCAAAACGGATGTACAAGCATTGCTGGATGATGTTCGTGCACAAGTGGCTGCTATTACACCGCCAGCGTTTAATCGCTTCCAGCATAGCTTCTCGCATATTTTCGCGGGTGGCTATGCAGCGGGATATTACAGCTACAAATGGGCGGAAGTGTTATCGGCTGATGCTTTTTCTCTTTTTGAAGAGCAAGGGATCTTTAATCAGGCTGCGGGCCAAAAATTCCGTGAAACGGTACTTGAGCAAGGTGGATCGAAAGAGCCGATGGAGCTGTTTGTCGCTTTCCGTGGACGAGAGCCGAGAGTGGATGCGCTACTTAGACATTCCGGTATCAATGTTTAATTTTTAAAGAGATCATTTATGTCAGTGGTTAAACGATTTGTAGCGGGGGCAGTTTGTCCTCGTTGCGGCCAGCTGGATACGATTCGTGTCTATCGTAATGAGATTCGCGAGTACCGAGAGTGTGTGCGCTGCGACTATGTTGATGGGCAAAACCTAGATGGAACGCCTGAAACAGAAGAGTTAGAAACACGAGTGACGAAGAAGGTGGAGCCTAAGCCTGCTGTGCAAACCATTAAGTTTGTTGCAAATCCAGGGCTGAAACGTAACGACCACTAATTGCTCTATTCAACAGCACAGGAGTCGATGATGACACATCGTTGCCATTGGGCACTAGGTTCTCCACTGGAGTCGCTCTATCATGATAACGAGTGGGGGCGGCCTCAGAAAGATGATCGAGTGCTGTTTGAGTTTTTGGTGTTGGAAAGCGCTCAGGCTGGTTTAAGTTGGCGTACGGTACTGGAAAAGCGAGAAGGATATCGTCGTTACTACTGTGACTTTGATCCTGTCAAAGTGGCTGCATTTGATGAAAATTATGTAGTTAAAATGCTGCAGGATCCGGCCATCATACGCAATAAACTCAAAGTTGCATCGTCGATTAGTAACGCGAAGATTTTTCTGCGTTTACAAAAAGAACATGGTAGCTTTGCGCGATATCTGTGGTCATTTGTTAATGGTCAGCCGATACAAAATCAGTTGGATGATTACCGCAATGCGCCGGCCGAAACGGATATCTCTAAGCAGCTATCGAAGGCTTTGAAAAAAGAGGGGATGCGTTTTGTTGGCCCGACGATCTGTTATGCGTTTATGCAAGCGATAGGCATGGTAAACGACCATGAGGTGACCTGTTGCTGCTATGAGGCTTGTAAGGAAGCAGGTGCGCATTTCAGCTTGGATTAAGCGCAGTCTGTTAATCATTTAGTTATCATTTTTATTGAGATTTAATCATGCGTATGTTCGTGCTTACCCCTGCTCCTTCTGTTTCCCGCGCTAGTGTTTGCTTCAAGTGGCAGCATGGCGGGTTTATAAGTTAAGCCAGCGATGATGACGGGTGTTTTGCCAAAACACCCAGCCACCGCTGAGTCCGCGTGCGGCGAATAACGCTAAAAAGGCGATCCACAAACCGTGATTATCCCACGGGCGCAATAACCACCAGAGCGGTAAAAAAATGCAGAATACGGAGAAGAGCATCGTATTCTGCATGGCTTTTACCTGTGTAGTGCCGATGAAAATACCATCTAGCAAGAAGCTCCAGACTCCCACCAGCGGCAGTAAGATCAACCAAGGAAGATAACGAATAGCCTCCTGCTGAACGGCTGGAATCGACGTCAGTAGTTGGATAATCAGTTCGCCAGCAATATAGAAAAAGAGCGTAAAAAGCATTGCAGTAATCAGCGACCAGAGTGTTGCTGCTTTGGTTAGTACAAAGAAGCCACTCAGATCATGCTTACCTATCCGTTTGCCCGCCAGTGCTTCCGTTGCATGTGCAAAACCATCCAGCCCGTTAGAGATAATCAGCAGAAAATTGAGCAATACAGCATTAGCCGACAGGATATCTGTGCCTTGCCTCGCGCCTTGCGCAGTAAAGAATGCAAAGGCAAAAAGTAGAGATAGGGTTCGCACAAACAGATAGCGATTGACCGAAAATAGCGCTGAGTAATGATGCCATTTTTGCAGCGTGGCTAGGATGAGCTCCCCTCCTATACGCTTGAGTATTGTGCGGCAAAGAAACAGTCCAAGCGCTAAGCTTCCATACTCAGCAATCACAGTGGCGAGTGCTACGCCGTCGGCAAACATACCGAATAGATAGACAGCGATAATATCCATAATGATATTCAGCACGTTGGTCGTTGTTAGCAGCAATAACGGTATTTTGGTGTTCTGATTGCCGACAAACCAACCCAATAAGGCAAAGTTACACAGCACCGCAGGTGCGCCATATACGCGAATTGCAGCATAAGCGTAAGCTTCTTCGCTCACTTCCGGTTCGGCCGCAATCCAATGTAATGCGAAGCGGATAATCGGGTCTTGAAGGAGAATAATGGTGATACCGATAACACAGCCAATAATCAGCGACTGGGCTAACAGTGTCCTATTTTGATTGGGGTTCTCAGCGCCTACAGATTGGGCAGTCAGGCCGGTAGTGCCCATCCGCAGAAACCCAAACGACCAATACAGAATGGAAAAAAGCATACTACCGACAGCCACCGCGCCAAGGTGTTTGCTGTCGGCTAAGTGGCCGATCACCGCCGTATCAACCAGCCCTACTAATGGGACGGTGATATTGCACAGGATCATCGGCCAAGCGAGTGCCCAAATCTCCTTATGAGTGGCGAGGTGTCTCATTAAGCACTGACCGATTTTCGTACCGGTAACAGATAGATCACAATAAACTCAATAAGCGCGGCAACCACAACAGATGGGCCGGCCGGTGTATCCCAGTTCCAAGAACCCGCAATGCCAGCGACCACGGCAATACAGCCTAGCAACGACGCAAAAATAGCCATTTGTTCTGGCGTAGTAGCGAGTCGGCGTGCGCTAGCCGCGGGAATGACTAGTAGTGATGTAATTAATAAGATACCAACAATTTTCATCGCAACCGCAATCACGACGGCAATTAAAATCATCAAAATCAGACGTGTTCGGTTAACGTTAACCCCTTCAACTTGGGCGAGCTCTTCATTAATGGTGATCGCCAAGAGTGGTTCCCAAAACAGTCTAATGGTGATCAAAACGCCAGCACCGCCCGCTAAGATCCACACTAAATCCATTGTGGAGATGGCCAGTAGGTCGCCGAACAGGTACTCCATCAGATCTAATCGCGCACCTTCGATAAAGGATAGTGTCACTAACCCTAGTGATAAGGTGCTATGCGCCATGATTCCCAGCAAGGTATCAGTCGCAATGAAGCGCTGTTTCTGTAGCGCTACCAAAATTAATGCCAGCAGCACACAGCAAGCAATCACGGCCAAATTTAAGTGCAAGTCGAAGAGGATACCCAGTGCAACCCCTAGCAGAGCTGAGTGTGCAAGGCTGTCGCCGAAATATGCCATACGTCGCCAAACGACAAACGCACCTAACGGACCAGCAACCGTAGCAACGCCGAGGCCGCCGATCAGCGCATAAATGATAAAATCGTAATTCATCAGTGGTTACACTCCCCTGGTTGATGGGGATGATCAGCGATAATGTCGCCGTGAGTGTCATGGTTGTGATTATGGTGATGGCTATACAGCGCCAAGCTTTGTGCGCCTTGCTTGCCGAACAACTCTTGAAATGAGGGATCGTTGCTCACTTTCTCTGGATGCCCAGAACAGCAGATATGCCGGTTAAGGCAAACCACATGGTCAGTGGATGACATCACTAGATGTAGATCATGTGAAATCATAAAAACTCCGCAACCTCGCTGCTTGCGGATTCGCGAAATCAAATTATAAAGTTCGACCTGTCCGTTAATATCGACGCCTTGTACCGGTTCGTCTAAAACCAATAGCTGAGGGTCTCTGAGAAGTGCTCTTGCAAGCATGACGCGTTGTGTTTCACCACCTGATAGATCATGAATGGAATGATGTAGAAGATGCTCAGCATTCACATCATTGAGCGCTTTACGTATCAAGGAGGCGTCCTTGGTGCGTGATGTTTCTAAAAAACGCTTAACGCTCAATGGAAACGTACGATCGATGTGTAGTTTCTGTGGCATATAACCAATACGCAGGTTCGGCTGTTGCCAAACATTTCCACTGGAAGGTTTTTGTAAGCCCAGAATGATTCTAACGAGCGTCGTTTTTCCCGCGCCGTTCGGGCCGATCAGTGTGGTGATACAATCTTGGTGCAGCGTCATGTTAACGTCTTGCAGCACATGATCGTGTGCAAATTGCATATTGATATTGGAAAGCCGAATGAGATCAATAGGCTGGCTCATGATTCAGGCGTTTCCGTTTGGCAGGTAGGACAGACACCGGCTACTTCTAATGTTTGGGTAGCTATTTTAAAGCCTAGCTCACTTGCGCTGGTTTGTATGGCTGTATCAATCGTGGCTGATTCTATTTCTACCGCGCTATGGCATTGGGTGCAGATGAAAAAACTATTACTGCAACGATGCTCAGGATGGCTACATCCAATAAAGGCATTGAGTGATGCAATGCGATGGATAAGCCCCTGTTCCAATAGAAAGTCCAGCGCCCTGTAGACAGTAGGTGGCGCTGAGTTAAAACCTGCTTTAGCGATAGCTGGCAGTAGCTCATAAGCGCCAAGCGGCTTATGACTTTTCCAGATAAGCTTCAACACTAACTCGCGTATGGGGGTTAGACGTTGTTTTCTGTGTTTGCAGAGCTCAACAGCTTCGTCTATCGCTTGTTTGACGCAGCGTGTGTGGTCATGTTGAGGCTGAAATGCGAGATCAGATAGGATCATAATGTTATATTGTAACAAGCCAGTGTGTTTGTTATATTGTAACACTAATCTTTATGAGATGAAGTAAATGTCTAACAGGTTTCTTTGTATATCTTTAAGTTTGGTTTTAAGTGCGCTTTCTATAACAGCTCAGGCGGCGCCTTTAAAAGTTATGACAAGCATCACGCCGATTCAGTTAATCGCGGTCGAAGTACTCGATGGGGTTGCAGATGTTGAGGTTTTACTGCCGGCGGGCACTTCTCCCCATCAGTACACCTTGCGCCCATCGGACATGAAGGCGATCAATCATGCCGATCTTTTTGTATGGGTCGGTGCAGACTTAGAGCGCTTTTTAGTTAAAGTGAGTGAGCAAACACCTGCAAAAGTGCTCACCTTATTGGAAGAGGATCATGCGGACGAGAAGAAAGTCGTGCATGACCACCATCATGAGGATGAGCACGATCATCAAGGTGAAGATCCACACATTTGGTTAGATCCAGAACATGCACTCGAAGTCGCTGAGGCTATTCGCGCTGCTGTCATCGCTATCAATCCTGCGGTGCAATCTCAAGTTGATGCTAATTATGCCGATTTTTCCGCTCGATTAATGGCGCTCGATAAGCAGATCTCTTTGCAGTTGACTCCTTTGTCAAAACGAGGCTTTCTGGTATTTCATGATGCGTATGGACGCTTTATTGAGCACTATCAATTAAAGATGTTAGATGCCATATCGATCAATCCATCGCGTAAACCAGGCGCAAAGCATGTTGCACAACTAAGAGATTATGTTGCGCGCAGTGAGGCGGTTTGTATGTTTAGCGAGCCACAGTTTAGCGCCTCTACCGTGCAGACCATTACAGCAGGAAGCCAAGTCAAAGTGATGGAGTTAGACCCGCTAGGTCAGAGTATTGCGGTTAAAAAAGGTGGATATACGCAGTTTTTAGCGGATTTTGCACATCGTTTCGAACAGTGTCTGGCGCCTTAAATTCGTGGGATTAGAAGCCCCTTGAAATAATTATTCCAACGACTTCCCAAGAAATACGCCTATCTATATAATACCGCCCACTTTCGAGCAGATGTGGTGGAATTGGTAGACACGCTAGCTTCAGGTGCTAGTGCCTTCACGGGCGTGGGAGTTCGAGTCTCCCCATCTGCACCATCTCTAATGATGGTGCTCGAACCGCTTATAAGAGCCGTACCCTCTTTGAATGTGTACAAAACGCAGATGTGGTGGAATTGGTAGACACGCTAGCTTCAGGTGCTAGTGCCTTCACGG
>DAIRSP010000023.1:22286-27183 GCA_036804365.1 Neptunomonas sp.
GCGTGGGAGTTCGAGTCTCCCCATCTGCACCAAGCTTTTCTCTCGAAGCCTTACCCACCCAATTACTATTATTAGCCCCCTAGCATACTTTTAGATACAGATCGCAGCTCCTTGGCTTGCTCGCAGAAACGAAAAAGCCGAGATAAACTCGGCAATAGGGTGGGATTGGATGATCCAGTGTTACTTAACGAGCAGTGCAATCTGCATAATGGCTGGCAAAATAGCGATAACTAAACCGCCAAGCACCATTAGAATGGATGGAACTACACCAATAATTTCAACGCCTTCTTCATCATATGCATGTGACATGATCTTATCTCCTTAGGAGTTAGTTGACTTGCTAAAGAGTCTGCAAGGTCGATGCCAATAATTAAATTTTTATAATCTATTGATTTTATTGAGTTTAAATTTATTTGTCGCAGTGCTGTCAGGCAATTACTGGTTAGGCTGTGTCAAGTGTGGCAAGGTTTATTGGCATATCTGTCAAATCTGGTTTCATTGAGTTGTCTTGTAATCTATGTAAAGTACCCCATATAAATCATAGGTTTTGGCTGGTGCACTACCTGTGCCAATGGAACTTTATTCCTTATTATTAATCCACTGAGCAATCATTTACTGTTTAACGAGGCATTCATGGCAAACAAGTTAGAAGGTGCATTAGAAGAAACCATTTTTAAAAGTCGCTGGTTGCTAGCGCCGTTCTATGTGGGGTTGGTGCTGAGTATCGTGTTGCTCTTCATTAAATTTGCGCAAGAGTTCTGGCATCTGGTTATGCATGTTTTTTCGATGCCAGAAAGCGATGTGGTGATTGGGATATTGGCATTAGTTGATTTGTCATTGGTGGGTAGTTTGTTGCTGATGATTATCTTTAGTGGCTATGAGATTTTCATATCAAAAATTAATCTTGATAATCATGAAGACCGTCCGGAATGGATGGGTAAAGTCAACTTCTCTGGATTAAAGCTCAAGGTGATTGGTGCCATTGTTGCGATATCTGCGATCGATTTGTTGAAAACCTTTATGAACTTGCCGCCCGAGTTGAGCGAAGCGCAAGGCAATCTAATTATGTGGAAGGTAATTATTCATCTGACGTTTGTATTCTCAGGTCTAATCTTTGCGTATATGGATAAAGTTGCAGGTGATACCAAGCATCATTGATGCTTGGTTTGCCATCTACGACCAAAAAATCAAATTTTTCGTTCCAAAGTACCATATGGGTACCGTTTTACCTCTCCTATGATTAAGAAGGTCTTCGGACTGTTCAAATAACAACAATGAGGTAACTACCCATGTGGACTAAGCCAGCATATCAAGATCTTCGTATCGGCTTCGAAGTAACAATGTACTTCGCAAACCGTTAAGAATTCAGCGCCTGTGAGGGCGCTCTTGCCGGTACCGGGTTCATGCTCCCCGGTACTGCGCCCCATAATAATAACGATCTCTTCCGAGCACTGAGTCTTCTATGAAAATACAGGTATTAGGTTCTGCCGCTGGTGGTGGTTTTCCACAGTGGAATTGTAACTGTCGCAACTGCAAAGGATTCCGCGAAGGAACGCTAAACGCCAAAGCACGTACACAGTCTTCGATTGCGGTCAGTGTGAACGGTGTTGACTGGATCTTATTCAATACATCACCCGATATTCGCGAACAATTGGCGTCATTCGCGCCGATGCAGCCAGCACGTACGATACGTGATACAGGCATTGCTGCTATTGTCTTTATGGATAGCCAGATAGACCATACAACCGGCTTGTTAATGCTGCGTGAGGGATGCCCTCATCAAGTATGGTGTACGGATATGGTGTATCAAGATCTAACGACAGGTTTTCCTGTATTTAATATGCTTAAGCATTGGAATGGGGGTATAGATCGACAACGTATCACCGTTGATCAGCCCGATAACAGTTTTGTGATTCCAAAGGTTCCAGAGCTTAAGCTCACACCGATTCCGTTGCGCAGTAGTGCTCCGCCCTACTCGCCGCACCGTAATGATCCTCATCCTGGGGATAATATTGGTATTCTGATAGAAGATACGCGTTCCGGTAAAACACTGTTCTATGCGCCGGGTCTTGGCAAAATTGAGCCTCATTTGCATCCTTTAATGTCGAACGCCGACTGCTTGCTCGTGGATGGCACGTTGTGGCGTGAAGATGAAATGATCGTTGCGGGTGTGGGCGATAAATTAGGTGTCACGATGGGGCATCTGCCGCAGACCGGTCAGGGTGGCATGATTGAGTACCTTGATACGCTGAGTAAGCCAAGAAAGGTACTTATCCATATCAATAATACCAATCCCATCTTGGATGAAGACTCCGCTGAGCGCAAAGAGGTAGAAGCGCATGGCATTGAAGTTTCATTTGATGGAATGAGTATTGAGTTGTAGGAGTCGCTATGAGCAGTCACAACAATGCATTACCGATGAGCCGCGAAGAGTTTGAAACTGCTTTACGTGCCAAGGGGAGTTTTTATCACACCCAGCACCCTTACCATATTGCTATGTACGAGGGGCGTTGCACTCCCGAGCAGATTAAAGGCTGGGTCGCCAATCGTTTCTATTACCAAATCAGTATTCCCGTTAAAGATGCAGCGATCATGGCTAACTGTCCTGATCGAGACACGCGCCGCCAATGGGTTCAGCGGATTCTAGATCACGATGGTTATGATGGTGCCGAGGGCGGTATCGAGGCGTGGTTACGTTTGGGCGAAGCTGTTGGCCTAACGCGTGAAGAGATTATATCGCAAGAGCATGTTCTACCGGGCGTACGGTTTGCTGTAGATGCCTATGTGAACTTTGCTCGTCGAGCGAATTGGAAAGAGGCGGCAAGCTCCTCGTTAACCGAATTGTTTGCGCCGACTATTCATCAGAACCGTTTAGATACATGGCCAAAACATTATCCGTGGATCAATGCCGATGGTTATCAGTATTTCCGTAACCGCCTAACGGAAGCGCGTCGTGATGTTGAGCATGGTCTGCAAATCACGCTTGATCACTACACAACGCGCGAGCAACAAGAGCGGATGTTAGAGATTCTGCAATTTAAGCTCGATATCTTGTGGAGTATGCTGGATTCGATGACGATGGCGTATGAGTTAAATCGTCCCCCTTACCACACGGTGACCGATAAGAAAGTTTACCATCGAGGTCTAGGTGTATGATCGCGCGCGATAGCATCGTCCAGTTAGAAAAGATGTTTCGTTTCCAGTGGGAAGAAGCGCAGCAATGTTATGTTTTGCTGTATCCCGAGGGGATGATCAAACTCAATGGCCCTGCGGGAGAGATCCTCTCTCTGGTAAACGGTGAACGTTCGGTGGCTGATATTATCGACCAACTCAATACCAAGTACCCCGATGCGGGCGGTGTCGATGATGATGTATTGGCTTTTGCGGTTGATGCAGTAGAGC
The DNA here is from genome assembly GCA_036804365.1 of Neptunomonas sp. Lineage (GTDB taxonomy): Bacteria > Pseudomonadota > Gammaproteobacteria > Pseudomonadales > Balneatricaceae > Neptunomonas. Next base: position 25,689 of record DAIRSP010000023.1, read on the forward strand.
AGCACTGGATTCGCGTTTTGCCGAGTAGCGCATCATGAGCGGTGCTTGCCAAAAGCCAACGCTTCCCGAAACGCCAACACATGGGCAGCCATTATGGCTGCTGGCTGAACTAACTTATAAGTGCCCTTTACAGTGTCCTTACTGTTCTAATCCCAAAGACTTCGCGGATTTTAGCCAAGAGTTAACGACCGAAGAGTGGATCAAAGTATTTGAGCAGGGACGTAAGCTAGGTGCGGTTCAACTAGGTTTCTCTGGTGGTGAACCGCTGGTTCGACAAGATCTCAGCACCTTGATTCGTGAAGCGCGGCAGTTAGGTTACTACACCAACCTGATTACTTCAGGTGTCGGTTTAAATGAGCGTAAAGTCGCGGAGTTTCGTGAAGCGGGCTTGGATCATATCCAAGTGAGTTTTCAGGCGAGTGATGAAACGGTCAATAATATGCTGGCCGGTTCAGAAAAAGCGTTTCAGCAAAAGTTAAAGATGGCGCGAGAAGTGAAAGCTCAGGGCTATCCTATGGTGCTGAACTTTGTGACGCATCGGCATAATATTGATCAAATAGATCGTATTATCGAACTGTGTGTTGAACTCGAAGCCGACTATGTCGAGTTAGCTACCTGCCAATATTACGGTTGGGCGTATGAAAATCGTCAGCAGCTGATGCCGACACGGGCGCAGTTAGAGCGTGCTGAACGTATTACCAATGAATACCGAGAAAAGCTGAAAGCCGCGGGCAACCCCATCAAACTTATTTTTGTAACGCCTGACTATTATGAGGAGCGTCCAAAAGGTTGTATGAACGGTTGGGGGCAAGTGTTCCTGACAGTGACACCTGATGGTCAAGCCTTACCTTGCCATAGTGCACGGATGCTACCGATAGAGTTTCCTAATGTGCGTGATCATTCACTCGACCATATTTGGAATGAATCGTTTGGATTTAACCATTTCCGTGGTTATGAGTGGATGAAAGAGCCGTGTCGCTCGTGCGATGAAAAAGAGAAAGACTTTGGCGGTTGTCGTTGTCAGGCCTATATGATGACCGGTGATGCGAATAATGCCGATCCTGTTTGTGCTAAGTCGCCTCATCACGAGATGATTTTACAAGCGAGAGAAGAAGCTGAGCAGCCAGCGACAAAGCCTTTCTTATATCGAAATGAACGAAACTCACGTGTGTTCTGCAAAGGCTAATACCGAACTTTCCGACCCCATCTCTGCGGTTCAAGCAGTAGCATCCTTAAAAGAGTATGCTCAGTTGGCTTGCGCAGAGGATGGGGCGCTGTTCAGTGTTGAATATTGCCCCGATGAGCAAGGGCGAAACCTGTTGGTGCGGCGCTTTCAAAACGGTGAGCAGCGATTAACCCCTGAGGGATTTAGCGTCCGCAGTCGAGTGCATGAGTATGGCGGGTTAAGCTGGTGCTTGCTTGACGCTACACGCTGGGTTTTTATTAATGACCAAGACCAGCAACTCTATCTTCAATCACTTGATCAGCCTACACC
>DAIRSP010000024.1:0-25915 GCA_036804365.1 Neptunomonas sp.
TTCCTGACGAGACGTAAAACGACAGTTATACTAAGCTTAATTTGATTTATCGCAAGGGAGCATTTGTTCATGGTCGCACGTTTTTTAGCCGCATTATTGTTGTGTGTTTGGTTGCCAGTTGCTTGGGCTGCAGATGAAGAGGTACCCAAACAGCCTGATTATGTCAGTTATATAGAATTAAAACCCTTTATAGCGAACTATGGTGGCCCTGGCCCTATCCATTTTTTGAAGTGTGAAGTGACTATTCAAGTCGGCACTGAGGCGGCTCATCACGCCATTAACCACCATATGGCGAATATCCGAAATGATTTAGTCTTTTTGTTTAGCTCTCAGACCCAAGCCGATGTCGAGACGGTTGAGGCTCAGCAGAACTTAGCGAAGAAGGGCTTACAGTTGGTGCAAAAACTATTGGTGGAAGAAGAGGGTGAAGCGATGGTCACCGATCTCTTCTTCACGAGTTTTGTTATCCAATAGATTAGCTAGCTAAATAGTGGGCTAAAAATTGATCGAAGCTTTCAGTATCGTTCGCTTCGATTCTTTTTTGTGCCTTAAGTGACTCTTGTGCTTGCAGCGTTAAGCGGCCTAGGGTGTTTTTATCCAACGGCGTTTTGAGGAGTGTTTCTCTGTGTTGAGCACTTTGGGCTAACAGCCACTCGGTATGATTCAACCCCGTTTCTTTTAAGGCTTTAAGCACCTGTGCGGAAGGGGTTAAAGCACTGTCATTGATTTTCAATTGTTGAGCTTCAACCGCGTCGGCATACGGTGTGCCTTCATGGTCTTGATCTAAAACGGCTGCAGTGAGTTTGATATGGCTTAACAGCTCGGTACCTGCATCCACTAAAGAGCGATCACCAGCAGGTGTTTCAAGCATTAAGCCGGGCTCACGACCGCGGGTCACAACTTTGTGTAGGTTGTCGCTGATCATTTCGCACTCAATCTCTCCGATATCATCATCACTCATCAGTAGGCATGAAATTAAGAACGCATCAAGAAAATGCGCTTGCTCTAGGCTGATGCCTGTCGGCAAGAAGGGATTGATGTCGGTATTGCGAACTTCAATATACTCCACACCCCGCTGTTGCAGCGCATGTAACGGTTTTTCACCGGCGAGCGTCACACGTTTTGGACGTATGTCACTGTAATACTCATTCTCGATTTGCAAAATATAGCTGTTGAGTTGGCGATATTGGCCATCGACCTTAACACCGATTTTTTCATACGCGGGATAAGACGTATGGATGGCACGATGCAGGGAGCTGATATAGGTATTCAGATGGTTAAAGCAGATATTCAGAGATGACTGAGCCTTATTTGAATAGCCAAGATCACTCATTCGCAATGAGGTCGCGTAAGGCAGATATAAGGTGTGGTCATTGAGCCTGTCTAAGTGATGCTCTTTGCCGTCCATAAACGAGTCACATAGCGCTGGCGATGCGCCAAACAGGTAAAGGAGTAGCCATGAATGACGGCGGAAATTGCGAATCAGTTTAAAATAGGAGGCTGAACGGAAAGCAGACAGTGTTTCTGTATTGTTCTGCTGTGCTTGCAGTGCACTCCAAAACTCATCGGGTAATGAGAAGTTGTAGTGAATGCCAGCGATCGTTTGCATCATTTTGCCGTAACGGTGCTCTAGCCCTACACGGTAGACATGCTTCAGTGTACCGGTATTGGATGAGCCGTAACGAGCGATCGGTATGCTGGCTGCACCATCGATATGGCACGGCATACTGCCTCCCCAAATCAGCTCAGTGCCTAAATGCTGATAGCTGAAGCGGTGCAGCGTTTCTAAATCATGAAGGGCATCTGCTGGATCGGTGAAAACAGGGGTTATAAACTCGAGCAAAGACTCAGAATAGTCGGTGGTGATATGACTATTGGTCAGTGCTGCACCTAGACCGATTGGGTGGTCAGTTTGTGCCAGATTGCCCAGCGGATCGACACGTAATCCCTCTTTCTCGATGCCGTGCAGAACCCCTGCCAATAAACGGTAATTGCCAGAGGATACGAGTTGTTCAAGCTGGTTTTGCAGAACTGATGCCAAAGCTTAGCCCTTCTAAAAAATACAAAAAGTGTCACATTATAGACCAGAGTTCAATAAATAAGGCATTGCAACAGTGCGTTGCTTATTTAATTTTAAACCCTGCTGCTTTTAATCCCGCTGCTAAGCCTCCTGTTGGATTATTGTGTCCGGCTTTTGGCTGCGGTTTTTGCCCCTGTTTTGGGTCACTTTTACCCGTATCTGAGTTGCCTGATTTCATGGATAGTGCAATACGTCGTCGCGGTTCATCCACTTCGACAACCCTAACCGATACAATATCTCCGGCTTTCACAAGCGTGTGAGGGTCTTGTACAAAGCGATCCGCAAGTTGGGAGATATGAACAAGCCCATCTTGGTGTACGCCGATATCAACAAAAGCACCAAAGTTGGTGACGTTAGTGATAACTCCCTCCAATTGCATACCCACTTCAAGGTCTTTAATCGTCTCAATTCCCGCCGCAAAGGTCGCTGTTTTAAACTCTGGGCGCGGATCTCGCCCAGGCTTTTCAAGCTCCTTAATAACATCTCTCACGGTATATTCACCGAACGCCTGGCTGATAAATTGAGCAGGGGAGAGTTGCTGGGTTAGCTCTGGGTTGCCGACTAAATCAGCTAGCTTACAGCCGATAACCTCTGCCATGTGATCGACCAGAGGATAAGATTCAGGGTGCACAGCGGAGTTATCTAACGGCTGTTTACCATCCCTGATGCGCAGGAAGGCTGCGCATTGCTCAAAGGCTTTAGCACCTAAACGAGGCACTTTTAGTAGCTGTTTTCTGTCCAGGAATCGACCCTGTTGATTACGGTATTCAATAATATTTTGCGCGGTCGTTTTATTTAAACCAGCCACCTGTGAGAGGAGTTCGCAGGAGGCGGTATTTAGATCTACGCCAACATGGTTAACGCAATCCTCGGTGACATCTTGAAGCATTTGAGCTAATGCTTTTTGGTCAACATCATGTTGATATTGTCCAACGCCGATAGCTTTCGGGTCGATTTTGACCAGTTCGGCGAGTGGATCTTGTAAACGCCGAGCAATCGATACGGCGCCGCGGTAGGTAACGTCAAGATCTGGGAACTCTTGAGCGGCAAGCTCGGAGGCGGAATAAACGGAAGCACCCGCTTCGCTGACCATCAGCGAGGTGAACTTCAGCTCAGGGTGTTTGGTCATTAGCTCTTTAACCAACTTCTCCGTTTCCCGAGATCCGGTACCATTACCAATGCTCACTAGGCTCACCTGATGTGCTTTTATCAGCTTAGCGAGGGTATGTAGGGCATCATCCCAGCGTTGTTGCGGAACATGTGGAAAGATGGTGGTATATTCCAACAGCTTCCCGGTGCTATCAACAACGGTGGCTTTCACACCGGTCCTCAGTCCTGGATCAAGCCCTAAGGTAACTTTTTGACCCGCAGGGGCTGCGAGTAATAGATCTTTAAGGTTGCGCGCAAAAACCTGAATGGCTTCTGTCTCTGAGGCTTCGCGTAAGCGTTTTAATAGATCCGTTTCTATCTGTTTGTGGAGCTTTTGCTGCCAACAGTTGTGTACGCAGTTTTGCAGCCATAGGGCGCCGCTGTTGTTGCCTTTAGGTATTTTATGATGACGGGCTATCATCTCTATCGGCTGAAGTTGCTGCGGCTCGTCAGCTTGTAGACTGATCTTCAGTTCACCCTCTTTGTTGCCGCGAAAAACAGCTAATGCGCGGTGAGACGGCATCTTTTTAACCGGCTCTTGGTGTGCATAATAATCCCTGAATTTGCTGTCTTCAGTCGCTTTCCCTCGTGCAACGCTGACGTGAATATTGCTATTTGCCCACAACCAGTGACGTAGCTGATCTAAAAGATCGGCATCTTCTGCAAGCTGCTCAATCAGGATTTGTTCAGCACCGGCTAAGGCCGCCGTGGTATCGGCTACCTCTTTATCGGGGGCGATATAGTCTAAGGCTACTTGTTGAGGATCAAGGTTGCCCTTGAGGAGCAGTTTGGCTAAGGGCTCTAAGCCTGCTTCACGCGCGGCCTGAGCTTTTGTGCGGCGCTTAGGTCGGAAGGGAAGATAGAGGTCCTCCAAGCGTACTTTGGTATCCGCTGCTTGAATGGCTGCTTGTAGACTCGGTGTGAGCTTTCCTTGCTCTTGAATACTTTGCAGAATCACATCTCTACGACTATTGAGATCTCGTATATATTCAACGCGCTGAGCCAGTAGGCGCAGCTGCGTGTCATCTAACGCCCCAGTGATCTCTTTGCGATAGCGAGCGATAAAAGGCACAGTCGCCCCTTCATCCAGGAGTGCAATGGTCGCGTCCACCTGTTGAGGGCGAATATTAAGTTCTTTAGCAATCTGTAGAGCAATGGTCATTCGGTTGTCCATAAAAAACGGGAGCCCAGTGGACTCCCGCGTTATTAATCTATCAACAGCAGTGGCGCAAATGAATTAAGGTACTTGGAGTACCTGCATGGAGTTTGTGCCGCCATGTTCACCAATGTGTGCGCCGCGTGTCAGAATCACTAAGTCACCTGTTTCTAATAGGTCCTTAGCTTTCAAGCCCGCAAGAATCTCACCGTTGAGTTTAGCATCATCCAGTGTCGTTGCATCAAAGAACATTGCTTCAACACCGCGATAGAGTGCCATGCGGCGCATAGTGCGGTCATGACGGGTCAGAGCATAAATCGGCAAGCCAGAACGGATACGCGACATCCAACGAGGGGTTGATCCAGACTCGGTTAGACAGATGATAGCTTTAACACCCACTAAATGGTTTGCGGTGTACATAGCTGAACGGGCGATAGTTTCATCGATACGTTCGCTGCGCTTGGTAATGCTGGTAACGGTTGGGCGAGCCGACTGATGACGCTCTGCACCTTGGCAGATTTCAGTCATTGCTTTAACCACTTCAATCGGGAAGTCTCCCGCAGCTGTTTCAGCAGACAGCATTACTGCATCAGTTCCATCCAGAATGGCGTTGGCGACGTCAAAAACCTCTGCGCGGGTTGGCATCGGGCTTTTGATCATGGTCTCCATCATCTGGGTCGCTGTGATCACGGTACGGCTTAATTCACGTGCGCGATTGATGATCTGTTTCTGAACACCAATCAACTGAGCGTCACCAATTTCAACACCTAAGTCTCCACGAGCAACCATCACACCATCACTGGCTAAGATAAGAGAGTCTAAAGCTTCATCAGTGGCTACGGTTTCAGCGCGTTCGATTTTCGCGATGATTTCAGCGCGGCTGCCGGCTTTACGTAGTAGGCTGCGTGCTTCTTCGAGGTCAGATGCAGAACGTGGGAAAGAAACGGCAACATAATCCATATCGATTTCAGCAGCGACGAGGATGTCACGTTTATCTTTGTCGGTTAATGCCGCTGCGGATAAACCACCGCCTTTTTTGTTGATCCCTTTGTTGTTTGACAGAGGGCCGTTCAACAGGACTTCTGTTTCTACGCGGGAACCCACCACATTCAAAACTTTCAATTGCATGCGCCCATCGTCAAGCAATAGGATATCGCCTGTACTGCAATCCCGCGGAAGGTCTTTATAATCTAAACCGACTTGGTGCTCGTCACCGGCCTGCATGTCTAGTTCACTATCTAAGACAAACTTATCGCCAATCGTCAGTTGAATACGATCATTTTTAAATTTAGCGACGCGGATTTTTGGACCTTGCAGATCACCTAATATGGCGACTACTTTACCTAGGCGACGTGCAGCATCACGTACCATTTGTGCGCGTTGACGGTGGTCATTTGCTGTACCATGAGAAAAATTCAGGCGAACAACGTTTACACCTGCTCGAATGAGTTCATCGAGTACGCCAGGTTTATCTGTTGATGGACCAAGGGTGGCAACTATTTTAGTGCGTTTCAACATGCTGGTTCTCTGTATGCTAGTGTAGAGATTGAACGACGCCTATTTGTGCAATCAGCGCAGATACGAAGTGTTTGTAAACTAGAATCATAACAGCTGATTGTTTCAGCTTCATATTCAGATATTATCATTTAGCTATTAAATTATTAGAAGGGGCTTGGCTCTGACAAGGTATTTTTCATCTAACCGCCCACTGATTATCACCTTATTAATCTGTGGTTTCGTTATGCTCTTGGCGCAAGTGGCGTTATTGAGCAAACAGAAAGCCGTTGAGGCGACTCAACAGCGGACATTGGCTGATCTCAATCGTTATGTGCTGAGCTTGCAGCAAAAACTCGATCGTTATAAAGATCTGCCTCGGTTGCTCTCGACACACTCAGAGCTTGTGAATACCTTGCTGGCCGCATCGAATTCTGACGCAATTATGCGCGCTAATCTTTATCTTGAACAGGTTAATGAAGTGATTGGTGCTTCTGATAGTTATCTTATGGATGCTAAAGGCGTTACGCTATCGGCCAGTAATTGGAGTAGCCCAAGCTCCTTTGTCGGACGGGATTTCAGTTTTCGTCCTTACTTCCATGATGCAATGAAGGGACGAGCGGGGCGATATTTTGCACTCGGTACAACCTCTAAAAAACGAGGTTACTTCTTCTCCTATCCTGTGATCCACCGGGGCGAGATAATTGGCGCAGTGGTGGTCAAAATTGACCTTAACGAAATAGAGCAAGACTGGACGGATCCAAGTACGGATCTTTTAGTGACAGACAATGATGGGGTGATTTTCATCTCAACGCGGGAAAATTGGAAATTCCATACCATGCGACCTCTATCCGAAGCCGATATGCAGCGGATTTTTAGCAGCCTCCGTTATGGCGATCATCAGCTCACCTCGTTGGAGATGCTCAAACGCCAACAAGTGGGAGACAATGCTTGGATGATCACGCTGCTAGATGGCAAGGTGATTCGCAATAAGGCGTTTGATGGTGCTAAAGCCGCAGAGTATCTGATGCAAAGTAAAGCAGTCTTTGAAGCCGGTTTTAATGTATCGATTTTGGCCAGTATGAAACCGGTGCAGCGACAGGTACTGAATGCGCTGATTCTGGCTGCGTTTGTCTATATTGCCTTGGTTCTGTTAATTATGGTGGTGATTGCCAGACGCCGTATTATCAAAGAGCGCGCCTCATTTAAGATGCGTGAACTACGCACCTTAGAGTCTAACGAGGCACGTATTCGTGACATCATAGATAATACTCAAGCAGGTCTTATCACCTTAGATGCACAAGGGCGTGTGGTTTCTTTCAACCGTACGGCAGAGAAACTGTTTGGCTATCGAGAAGAGCAGTTGGTGGGTCAATATTTTAGTCTGTTACTTGCCCAAGCGGATCGTCCAGTGTGTTGGCAGCATCTGACAAGTGGCATTTTAGGCGATGATCGTCCCGATTTGATGATCGAGGCGTTGGGCAAGCGAGATGTCGGTAGTTACTTTCCCATTGAGTTGACGATTGGGCAAATTCCGGGTCAGAACGCCCAAAGCTTTATTGTCACCATTCATGATATTACCCAGCGTAAAGAGTACGAGCATGCTTTGCAGCGGGCACAGGCTGAATTGGAAAACCGTGTAAAGGAGCGTACTCAAGATCTTACGGTTATAAACAAGAAGCTGCGAGAAGAGATGAGCCTGCATACCGAAACCCAAAATGAGCTGATTCAGACAGCTAAACTCGCGGTTTTAGGGCAGATGTCGGCAGGGATAAACCATGAGTTGAATCAGCCCTTAACCGCTATTCGCGCTTATGCTGATAATGCTTGTCAGTTTTTAAAACTGAATCGTCTGGAAACCGTCGAAACCAATCTGTCTGAGATCAGCCAGTTGACTGAGCGGATGGCCAAAATCATCCACCCACTGAAAGAGTTTTCAAGAAAGACCACCGGTCAGAAAGAGTCGGTCTGTTTGAAATCTGTGCGTGATGGTGCGATGTCGATTATGTACGGTCGATTGAGTCGTGAAAATGTGACCATTAGTTGGCCTGCACAGTTAGATCGCTGCTACGTTTTAGGTGATATTGTTCGAATCGAGCAGGTTTTGGTGAATTTAATTGCGAATGCGATCCAAGCCATGGGGACGCAGAAGGAAAAGCGCATCGATATCTCTTTAGAATACCGCGATCAAAAGCAAACTCTGTGGGTGAGAGATTATGGACCCGGTATTCCTCAAGGTGAGTTAGCCAAAGTCTTTGAACCTTTTTACACAACCAAGAAAGCGGGTCACGGGCTTGGGCTAGGTTTATCTATCTCACATCGGATAGTCGCGAGCTTGGATGGCGAGTTGAGTGTTAAAAATCATCCGCAAGGTGGGGCGATTTTTATGCTAGCCCTGCCCGTTGATCCTCAGCATGATATTAGTCAGCATCTGACGACGATTTAATAGGAACCTTATGCAAGATACAGAAGACACTATAAAGCCGGTATTGCTGGTGGATGACGAGAAGCATATCCGTCTATCAGCCGGGCAAACTTTAGAGTTGGCAGGCTACGATGTCGTTGCATTAGATTGTGCGGAGAAGGTTTTTGAACAGCTTTCTGAAACTTGGCCAGGTGTCTTGGTAACGGATATCAACCTGCCCGGAATGGATGGTCTTGAGTTGATGAAACAAGTCCATCAGATAGACCCCGATCTACCTGTGATCTTGATTACAGGGCATGGTGATATCTCGATGGCAGTCAGTGCCATGAGAGATGGCGCGTATGACTTCATTGAAAAACCGTTCTCTACTGACTTGCTATTAGATATCGTTAGGCGAGCAAAGGAGAAACGCGCTCTGACCATCGAAAACCGCCGTCTAAAGCAAGAACTCGAAGCACAAAGCGCTTTGGGGCCGCGTATTATTGGTAACACACAGGCTATTCAGAAATTAAGGCGTTTAGTGAATACCGTGGCGGATACGCCTGCGGATATTCTTATTCTTGCGGAAACCGGCTCTGGTAAAGATTTGATGGCTCGATATATCCATGAGCATAGTAATCGACGAGCCAATAATTTCGTGGCCATCAACTGTGGAGCGGTGCCGGAAAGCTTGATCGAAAGTGAGCTATTTGGTCATGAGAAGGGAGCGTTTACCGATGCTAAGGCTAGGCGTATTGGTAAGTTTGAGCATGCGGATGGCGGTACGCTCTTCCTTGATGAAATAGAGAGTATGCCCCTCGCACTTCAAGTAAAACTACTACGTGTACTAGAAGAGCGAACGATTGAACGCTTGGGTTCCAATGAGCTGATACCGCTGAATATTCGTGTAATCGCGGCGAGTAAAGTCGATCTAAAAGAGAAAGCTGAACGAGGCGAGTTCCGCGAAGATTTATATTACCGATTGAATGTTGTACGTGTGGATATTCCGCCACTCAGAGAGAGAATCGAAGATATCCCGCTGCTCTTTCAGCACTTCTCTATATTGGCATCGGCTCAATATGGTCGAGAAGTCTTACCCTTAACTCCAGAGCGGATCCACAGTCTCGTCACACATGATTGGCCGGGTAACGTGCGCGAGTTAAGAAACTTAGCTGAACGATATGTCTTGTTAGGGGAGAGCTGCACCTTTGACTTCGATAATCGTCCGATTACCGATACGGTCATATCGAGTAAGCAAACACTGCCAGAACAGGTGGATCAGTTTGAAAAGATGGTGCTACAGGCGGAGTTATCACGACAAGGGGGGTCTATTAAAAATACCCTAGAAAATTTAGGTCTCCCGAGAAAAACCCTGTACGACAAAATGAAAAAGTATGGTTTGGATAAGAACGACTATAAGCCTTAATCGGTAAGCAATAAAAAAGGCCTCTAAGAGGCCTTTTCTTTTGTGCTATGGGTTATAGCTTAAACTTACTCACGAGTTTTTCTAACTCAGTTGCCAAAGAGCCTAGCTCGTGGGATACCGACGTTAGCTTTTCAGCGCGCTCAGCAGTGCGTCCAGCGCTTTGGCTAATATCCAGAACACTTTCTTCAACGCTCGCAGCCATCTGCGTTTGCTCTTTGATCGCACTAGCGACTTGATGGTTCATATCGTTAATAACACGAACCTCTTCCGCAATATTGGTAAGCGCAGTGGTGGTTTTTTGTACGCTGTCTACACCCTCTTCAGCGCTACGCATCGCACCTTGCATCACAGTTACAGCGCCCTCAGCATCTGATTGCAGGCGTGCAATGATCTGATTGATCTCTTCAGTGGAGTTGTGAGTGCGGCTGGCGAGCGTACGCACTTCGTCAGCAACCACAGCGAATCCACGACCTTGCTCACCAGCACGAGCCGCTTCGATTGCAGCGTTAAGTGCTAGCAAGTTTGTCTGCTCAGCGATTTTTTGAATCACTTCTAAAACAGATCCAACATTTTGGCTTTGGTCATTCAATTGTTGAATAACATTGGTCGCTTGTACGATGTTTTCTTTGAGGTTTTCTATAGCACGTAATGCTGCTTGCGTGATCTTTGTGCCGTTTGTGCTCTCTTGCAAAGCAAGATCCGATGCCGAAACGGTATTTTCAGCGTTAGCTTCAACACTACGTGTGGCGGCTTCCATCTGCTCCATAGCTGAGGCGACAGAGCTGGTTTGAACCTGTTGGCTATGTACGGCTTTGGAGGCCATATCCGCAATTGTATTGATCTCTTGGCTAGATGAACTCAGCTTTAAAACCGTATTGTTAACTTGTTTTAAACTGTTGTGGAAGTTGTCGAGCATCGAATTGAATGCCATCGACATCGTTCCAATCTCATCATTGGAGTTCACTTTGATGCGGATATTCAAGTCAGCATTTTTTTCAATCTTATGAATTGTGTTGCTTAGCTCGTTAATAGGAGATACGACTAGGCGGCGTAGCAGAAGACTGATAATCACAATACCGACAGCAAATAAGATCAGCTCAACGATAGCAACAGATGAGAGGTTGTTCATCACTGTCGCATCAAGATTTTTAAATGAGTAAGTGACACGTACAGCACCAATCACGGTGCCTTCAGCGACTTGGTGGCAAAGTAAACAGTTTGTACCTTTATAGTTGCTGAGCGCTTTCATTGGGGTAACAACAACCAAACGGTGCCCGAGCTCATCATCAATCTCTTCACTTACATGCTCGCCATTAATAGCACGGCGGTCAAAATCATCCACGATGCCAGAGTCAGCAGAGCCTGGGCCGTATACCGAAGAGATATGGTCGGTTCTGATAATACGCGCTTCAGTTAGGTCTTCATTCGATGTGATCTTTTGCTGCAAGGTCGCACGATTAGACATAGCGCCACTTAGCATCAGAATGTTGATGCTATCAAAGTAGGATTCAGCGGTACCCAAAGTGGTTTTCTTTGCAACCTCCATGCTGAGGTGCGTTTCGCTGCGATAGATGGCGGTTAGGCTGCTCACAAGAATGATTAAGAAGACAGCAAATAAAGACAAATTCACTTTTGTCTGAATGGAGATTCCTTTTTTAGTGTTCACTCTAACCCCTGCTTCTTGCTTAACAATGTTTAATTTATGAATGCAATATGAATATTGTCGGCCAACTGTAACGAGTCTTTATTTTTTTGTCTGTAATCTATGTCAATGAAATCTATGGGTTTAAGAATAGACGGTTTTTGGAAAAATAAAATCTGAACTGGAATTTTATTCGATGGATGGATTTCCACCCATTATAGGGGTTGGTGATGTGTGGAAATAGGCCGATATCGAGTGTTGGAATTCTGGTTATTTTTTTAAGTATTTGATTTTAATTGATTATGTTGATGTGGCATCTGTTTTGCTTTAGTAGATCTGATTACTGTTTCTGTTCCTCATGTCGAGTTCGATAACAGTATAAGACGCAAAAAGTCTTAATAATTCCAAAAACAGGAGATGTTATATGCGTTTACTAACCGCTGCGGTAACTACAATTGCTCTAACTCTAGGTGCTCAGGTTGCGTTTGCTGCACCAGTAGAGATCAAGTTTTCTCACGTTGTTGCTGAGAATACCCCGAAAGGCCAAATGGCAATCAAATTTAAAGAGTTGGTTGCAGAGCGTCTAAAAGACAAAGTTGAAGTCACTGTTTACCCAAGTTCTCAGCTGTTCGGTGATGGTAAAGAGCTTGAAGCAATGTTGCTTGGCGACGTTCAGATGATTGCACCGTCGTTGTCTAAATTCCAAAAGTACACGTCTCAGCTGCAGGTTTTTGACTTGCCATTCTTGTTCAAAGATATGGCGGCTGTAGATAAGTTCCAACAGAGTGAAGATGGTCAGAAACTGTTGAGCTCGCTAGAAAGCAAAGGTTTGATTGGTCTTGGCTACTTGCACAATGGAATGAAGCAGTTGTCTGCAAGCAACCCGTTGAAAGTACCTGCTGACGCAAGCGGTCGTAAATTCCGTATCATGTCTTCTGAAGTGTTACAGGCGCAATTTGAAGCAGTTGAAGCGGTACCACTGAAAAAGCCATTCTCTGAAGTATTTACACTGTTACAAACAAAAGCAATTGATGGTCAAGAAAACACTTGGTCTAACATCTATTCTCAGAAGTTCTTCGAAGTACAACCGTACATCACTGAGTCTAACCACGGTGTTCTTGATTACCTAATCGTAACGTCTGCTGAGTTCTGGAATGAGTTAGATGACGATGTTCGCGCTGAGCTGAAGCAAGCACTTAAAGAGGCGGTTGCATACGGTAACGAAATTGCTGCGAAGAAAGATCTAGAAGATCGTCAAGCAATTATCGACTCTAAGCGTTCTGAAGTTATCACGTTAACAGCAGAAGAGCGTCAACAGTGGGTTGAGGCGATGAAGCCAGTGTGGAAAAAGTTTGAAGGCGAAATCGGCGCTGATTTAATCAAAGCTGCTGAAGCTGCTAACAACTAAGCGTTTCTCTTATCAATAACGGGCCATTCGGCCCGTTATTTTCCAATATGTGACTTCACTGTTCAGAGGAGAGTTTGCCTTTGAAGGGTCTGCTGTCCTGTGAATGCTGTCTCACACTAACAATACCCAGCCATTAGCCGAAAGTGGGGGCTATTATGATAAGAAAATTGATAGACAAGTTTGAAGAGGGATTCCTCTGTTTGCTACTCGTCTCGATGACATTGCTTGTGTTCGCTGAAGTAATTGCACGCTTTGGCTTTAACGCCGGTATTCATTGGGCTCAAGAAGTCACCTTACTGCTTTCCGCTTGGTTTGTGCTGTTTGGTGCGTCCTATGGGGTTAAAGTTGGCGCACATATTGGCGTAGATGTGTTCGTCAAAATGCTGCCTAAAGGTGTGCATCGCGGCTTTACGCTGTTGGCTATTGCCCTAGCACTTTTCTATTGCGGTCTTTTCTTATACGGCTCTTGGATCTATGTCGGCAAAATGAAAATGATTGGGGTTGAGCTTCAGGATCTACCTGTCCCTCGTTGGATTCCGATGACTGTACTGCTGATTGGTTTCGCTACCCTAATTATTCGTTTCTTAGAGTTAGGTTGGAGTGTTCTGACCCACAAAACTGATGGCTTTGGTTTTGCGGATGAGGCAGAAGAGTCTCTAGAACTTGCAAAAGAGATCAATGAAACCGCTCTGGGTAATTCCACGCCGGGCAGCGCTGCAGCTAAGGAGGCTAAATAATGACTATTGCCGTTCTTTTTATCATGCTATTCGGCTGTATCTTTATTGGTATGCCGATAGCGATAGCGTTAGGTTTGTCCTCAGTTACAACCATTCTGCTGTTCTCAAATGACTCATTGGCCTCGGTCGCTTTGAAGTTGTATGAATCAACCACTGAGCATTACACCTTATTAGCCATACCTTTCTTTATTGTATCGTCTGCGTTTTTATCAACCGGCGGTGTTGCTAAGCGCCTTATCAACTTTGCAGTTGATTGCGTTGGCCATATTAAAGGTGGTTTGGCGATGGCATCTGTCATGGCATGTATGCTGTTCGCAGCGGTGTCTGGCTCTTCGCCTGCCACAGTTGCAGCCATCGGTAGTATTGTTATTGCGGGTATGGTGCGTTCAGGTTACCCACAGTCACTTGCGGCGGGTGTCATAGCTAACGCCGGTACCTTAGGTATTTTGATCCCACCTTCAATCGTGATGCTGGTGTATTCTGCTGCGACGGAAGTGTCGGCTTCGCGTATGTTTATGGCGGGTATGATCCCAGGGTTGTTGATGGGACTCATTTTAATGGTCGCCATCTATATTGTGGCGCGTGTTAAAAATCTACCCGCGATTCCGTTCCCTGGAATTGGTTCTCTAGCTCGTTCGGGTGTTATTGCCTTGGGCGGCTTGATGCTGATCATCATCGTATTAGGTTCTATCTATGGTGGTGTTGCTTCGCCAACCGAAGCAGCAGCAGTAGCGGCGGTATATGCTTATTTAATCGCAGTATTTGGCTATCGTGATATCGGGCCATTACGAAATGTTGCGTGGCGCAATGAAGGTGAAGCGACCGGTCGTGCAGTAGTGCGTAATACGCTACAAATGTTGGCGGCTTTCCCTCGCTCAGTCAGCGATCCTGAAGTACGTAAAGTACTTGTCGATGCAACAAAAGTGTCTTTAATGCTGCTGTTTATTATTGCTAACGCGATGTTGTTTGCACATGTTCTGACAACCGAACGTATTCCGCATCACATTGCAGAGACCATTATTGGTTGGGGCTTACCGGCATGGGGCTTCTTGATCGTTGTTAACATTCTATTGTTGATGGCGGGTAACTTCATGGAGCCGTCTGCGATTGTGTTGATTATGGCTCCAATATTGTTCCCTATTGCCGTCCAGCTCGGTATTGATCCTATCCATTTAGGTATCATCATGGTGGTTAACATGGAGATTGGTATGTTAACGCCGCCTGTGGGTCTTAATCTGTTCGTGACAGCCGGTATTACAGGTCAAAATATGATTTGGGTAATCAAAGCCTGCTTGCCTTGGTTGGGCTTGTTGTTGGGCTTCTTGATCTTGGTTACTTATGTACCGCAAATCTCTCTATTCCTACCGGAGTATATTGATCAGCTAAAAGGCTACAACTGATTTAGATTGATTTCCTGTTGCTTTAAGTGCATTTGAGCCGCCCTTCGGGGCGGTTTTTTTATTGCTGTTCTTTTCCGCGAACCACTATAATACCGCTTTCTTTTCGTAGGGCTTTATTGTGTTTGGAATGCTAGCTGCCATCTGGGGCTATACCGGAATATTATTTGTATTTGGTAGTGCTATCTATCGTTTAACACCGGTCAGCTGGCAGTTAACCGAACACACTCTCCTGTGGTATCACTGGGTTGCGCTTGCGGTCAGTTTGATCTTTATGGGGTTTGCAGAAGGGTATCGAGGTTTCCAGCAGGGCTATTCGCCGAGAGTAGCTGCACGCATTTTATACTTATCAAAGCATACAACACCGGTTAGATTCTTGTTGGCACCGCTATTTTGCATGGGTTTCTTCCATATCGAGCGACGTAGACAAATTATCTCTTACAGTCTGATTGTGGGTATCTTCCTGCTGGTGAAATTTGTCCACACGTTGGATCAGCCATGGCGTGGTATTATTGATGCCGGCGTTGTATTGGGCTTAACGTGGGGCATTGTTTCGCTAACGCTCTTTACCTTCCAAGCGTTTTCGGGGGACTTCGACCACTCTCCCGAAGTGCCCCAGCCGCGCTAACTATTTTATCTCAAGCTTGGGTAGCCATCGCTGAAGTGAGCCCAACTCATCTAAGAGCGCATCGGTGATAGGCGGAGTTTCATTTGACTCTGGTGGCGCAGCTAGCATATTCAAATCGACAGCTTTGCCTGTGCCAACCAGTGAGCCGTCTACCAGCGTGATCTCATAATAAACACCATTCCAAAAGTTGGCCCCAAACTCGCTGGGCTTTTTAAACATAAAAAGTAGATCGTGCGATAACCAACGAAAGTCCGTTGCTGTAACAGTGTGCGGGTTTTGATAGGGGTATCCCAAGTGACACCAAAGTTCAGGCCCTTCTAAACATTTCATCTCCTTCATAGAGAGAAAGTAATCAGTAAATTGTTGATGATGAAGCTGCAACTTATAACTCACAACCTCATTATCAGAGAGGAAGTCGATGCTGCCGATATGTGTTTGGCTCCCCTGATTATCTAGCAGATAGATCTGCTTTGTTCCTTGTAAGAGGGAATCGGCAAATGACGCGCTACAGAACAGCAGCAAAGCGATATGAAGTAGTCGGTACATGTACACCTCCAGTGATAGCGTTTCATCAACAATAGAGGAATGGTGGTGTAACCGTAATAGTTCTTTGAGCCTAATTTAAAGAAGAAGCCCGTGTAAAACACGGGCCTTTATCGTTAACCTAAGAAGAGTTTGTAAGCTGGGTTGTTGGTTTCTTCCCAGTATTGATAACCTATTTTGTCTAAAAATAGAGTGACCTGTTCGAACTCATCTGCGGGCACCTGCATGCCGACCAAAACGCGTCCTGAAGCAGCGCCATGGTTGCGATAGTGGAACATGGAAATATTCCAGCGACCGCCTAGTGTCGTAAGGAATTTCATAAGTGCACCTGGGCGCTCAGGAAACTCAAAGCGATAGACGACTTCGTTATCGACTGCTGCAGGGGCGTGTCCACCGACCATATAGCGAACGTGAATTTTAGCAGTCTCGTCATCGGTCAGATCGATAACCTCTTCCATATGCTGCTTAAGCTCAGAAAGTAGTTCTTCACGGCCGCCGTTGTTCGGGTTGATCTGAATGCCAGCAAAAACGACAGCCTGTTCACTATCACTATAGCGGTAGTTGAACTCAGTAATGTTGCGTTTGCCTAATGCCGTGCAGAATTTCTTAAAGCTGCCTGGGCGTTCAGGGATTTTGGCTGCAATAATAGCCTCGCGTTTCTCACCGAGTTCAGAGCGCTCTGCAATATGACGAAGACGGTCGAAGTTAACATTGGCACCTGAGTCGATAGCGATCAGTGTTTTTCCTTCACACTTTTCACGCTCGACATATTTTTTCATGCCTGCAACACCGAGTGCGCCAGAGGGTTCGCAGATTGAGCGGGTATCGTCGTAGATATCTTTGATAGCGGCGCACATCTCATCGACAGAAACGGTAATTACTTCGTCGACATATTTTTGTGCGAGTTCAAATGTATTCTCACCAATCTGAGCAACCGCTACGCCATCCGCAAAAATACCGACCTGTGGAAGCGTAACGCGTTCACCGGCTTTCATCGCCTCATACAGACAGGCCGACTCAACCGACTCCACACCAATAATTTTGGTTTCTGGGCGTAGGTATTTTACATAGACACCAATGCCTGCGACTAAACCACCTCCGCCAACAGGAACAAAGATAGCATCAATGGGGCCAGATTCTTGACGGAGTAACTCCATCGCAATCGTGCCTTGACCTGCGATGACATCGGGATCATCGAAAGGGTGGATATAGGTCATCCCTTTCTCTTCCACCAAAATCTTGGCATGTGCCGCAGCTTCATCATACGCATCACCGTGCAGCACCACTTTGCCACCTAATCGACGTACATTATTTACTTTAACGTCAGGTGTGGTCTTTGGCATAACGATGGTGGCTTTAACTCCTAGCTTTCGTGCTGCCATCGCTAGCCCTTGTGCATGATTGCCTGCTGAGGCAGCAACAACGCCACAAGCACGCTCTGCATCAGATAGCTGAATCATTTTGTTGTATGCGCCACGAATTTTGAAAGAAAAAACAGGCTGTAAATCTTCGCGTTTTAGGAGAGCACGATTGTTCAGTCGTTCAGATAAGCCACGAGCTTCATCCAGTGGAGTTTCGATAGCTACGTCGTAAACGCGCGCTTCTAGAATTTTTTTGATGTAACGGTGAGCCATAATGATGAGAATATAATCGTTTAAGCGAATGGCTTGCTCGTCACCCTAATAAGAGGGTTATGGCAAGAAGAGGCAGAAATCCTACAAGTTGTAGCGCATTTCGTCTACAAGCGAAGCGCAATGCTGCGTATAATTTAGTCAAATATCACCATTTGAGATGTAAAACAGCATGACACAAGATGAAATGAAGTTGGCAGTGGCCCAAGCTGCCGTTGAATATATCCGTCCGCGCTTATCGACAGATTCTATCGTCGGCGTTGGTACTGGCTCGACAGCCAACTTTTTTATCGATGAACTCGCTAAAATTAAGCATCTTTTTGAAGCTGCCGTCGCTAGTTCTGAAGCGACCGCTGAGCGTCTAAAAGGGCATGGCATTGACGTTTATGACTTAAACTCTGTAAGCGAGTTAGAAGTGTATGTTGACGGTGCTGATGAGTTTGATCCGTATATGAATCTGATCAAAGGCGGTGGGGCAGCCTTGACGCGTGAAAAGATAGTCGCCGCTGTAGCTAAAGAGTTTGTGTGTATTGTTGATGCTAGCAAGCAAGTTGATCTTTTGGGTGAGTTTCCGCTGCCTGTTGAAGTTATACCGATGGCTCGCTCTTATGTAGCAAGAGAGATAGTGAAATTAGGGGGTATGCCTGTCTACCGTGAAGGCGTTATCACAGACAATGGTAACGAAATTATAGATGTCTATGACCTCTCTATTGAAAACCCTAAAGCCTTAGAGCGGGCAATTAACGGCATTGTAGGGGTTGTCACCAATGGCCTGTTTGCCGAGCGTGGTGCGGATGTGATTCTGATGGGTACGCCTGAGGGTGTCGAAATGCTGAAGCAGGCTTAAGAACTTTAATTTAACGATATTAAGCCGCAACCTGAGCGGCTTAATGATTTAATCGCCTTTCGTTTTCTGTCCTTTAGTGTTTCTGGGTGTTTTCAGGTCGATCAGTAGCTCATCTAATAGCGTTTTCAATGCGATGATATTTTCGATAGGCATGTGTGTTTGTTGCTGAATGGCTTGGGGTACACAGCCGCAGAGTGATTTGAGTTGGT
The DNA here is from genome assembly GCA_036804365.1 of Neptunomonas sp. GTDB lineage: Bacteria > Pseudomonadota > Gammaproteobacteria > Pseudomonadales > Balneatricaceae > Neptunomonas. Next base: position 18,752 of record DAIRSP010000024.1, read on the forward strand.
AACCTTCATCTGTCAGGCTGATATCAACAATGCGCTCATCCGACGCCCTTCGCGTACGCAAAATAAAGCCAAGAGATTCAAGCCGTTTAAGTAGTGGCGTGAGTGTATTGGTGTTCAATAATGCGCGATCACTGATATGTGATATGGGACAGGGGGCATCCTGCCATAAAATCATCAACACTATATATTGCGGATAGGTCAGTCCCAAAGGCTCAAGAATTGGCTGATAAAGTCGCGTAATAAGTCGCGATGCTGCATAGAGTGGGAAGCATAGTTGGTTGTCTAGTTTGAGAAGTTCGTTGTCGGCAACGTTTTCTGTTGGCAGAATTTCTGTCATATCTTCTCTCTGTGAATGACCTAAGAAGTGCTTGATTATCTCAGAACAGAGTGGGGAAATCACTTGCTCTTCTTAGCGGTCATTCTCGGTGGCATCGATACTATTTAGCGAGTTCTGCTTCAATAGCGGCGACTAGGGCTGCATCATCTGGCGCTGTGTTAGGCGCAAAGCGACCTACCACTTGCCCTGTGCGGCTAATAAGAAACTTTTCAAAGTTCCAAACCACTTCCGGGGCCTGGGTCGGTTCAATGTTATAACCTTTAAGCATCTGCTCCATTGCTTCGCGGCCTGCTGTCGTAGGGAAAGAGGAGATGAGTTGCGCATACAGAGGATGCTTATCCACACCGGTAACAACGATCTTACTGAAAAGTGGAAATTGCACATTGTAGTTGGTTGAGCAGAATCTCTGTATTTCTTGATTGTCTCCCGGTTCCTGATCACCGAAGTCATTAGCAGGGAAACCAAGGACAGAAAATTGTTGGCCTTGATGCTGCTGCTGAAGTTTCTCTAAGCCCTCGTACTGAGGCGTTAATCCACATTTTGAAGCGACGTTGACAATCAGTAGTACTTCGCCTTGAAACTGGCTTAAGGTGCTGTCCTTACCGTCAATCGTTTGAATAGGCGTTGTGTATAGTGTTGTGCTCATGGGTAATACTCTATTAGATAATGAACAGTGTGTCTTCGGAGATTATATCGCGTGCGATACAAATGCAATAGGAAAGATGTCATTAGTATCGTCGGTGTTGCGCCACTGGGGGGAATGCGGTGAGCTAAGACTGGGTTAGATCGCGATTGCACGACCAATAAAAAAGCCGCTTTAGAAGCAGCTTTTTTGCGTGTATGTCCTATACGGCAGATATTACCACTGAACGATTTTAGTCAGTGCGATACTTGCAGGCATGGTTATCCATAGAATGGCAACCAAATCAATTAACAACCAGCCGTAACCCGAAGTGTCACGGAAGTTTTCATCATGATGAGCCATGATATTCACCCTATAATAAAAAAATTGCATAGATCTGTATTTTTGTGGGCGCATACTAACACTCTTAAAATGGCTTTTATAGCTTTTTGGAATAACCATATTATTTATAATGATACTTAGTGATTAAATTGGCGATTTTAGCCACACTTTCAGTCTAGATTAAGATGTAAAACCACTCTATAAGCACGTGGGTTGGGTTATAAATAGGTAAAATGCATCTAAGCTGGTGAGTACAGGATTAACCGCATAACGTCATTACGAGAGCAGGAGTGGAATAGAGAGCTTATGAGAATATGGGTATTACTAGGCACCGCTCTATTTTTGGGTGTGTATTCCATCCCTTACATAGCGCGCGATCAGGCGGTTATCTGGTTACATCAGCAAGGTGTTGAAGATGTGACGTTAAAAACGGTCAAGATTGATTGGTGGCGAGGAGAGGTCGCCCTTGAGGGGTTGTCTGCACATTCAACTGAAAAGCCTTCCCTGAGCCTTAGTGAGTTTAAGGTAAGAATTGATTATGCCGCCTTAATGGAAAAAAGGATTTGGCTCTCTGCTATCTCTTTAGATCAGCTCCAAGGCTCTTTGGAAGAAGATAGCACCGGATTGTGGTTAGGCCCGATTAATCTTTTGAATGTGCAGAGTGGTTCGCAGCCAGAGACTGAAAGCTCTGAATCTGAGTGGATGATAGGCCTGTCGGATTTAAAGTTACAGGCAGTCAATTGGCGTTTCCGGTTACCTCAGTTTGATCAGACGCTTAATCTAGAACAGGCATCCCTAAATCATTTGACCCAGTGGCAGCCAACAGAAAATAGCAGCTTTATTTTAAAGGGGAGGCTAAATGATTCCGCATTCCATATTACCTCTGATAGCACCCTGTTACCCGCGGCCAAACAGGCAAGTATTCATCTCGCATTAGATGAGATTGTGGTGGAGTCGTTTGCTAAATTTTGGGTACCTCAGCTAAAGGCACAGCTATCGACAGAGCTGGATATTAAGCTGAATCTGGATGGTACATCGGTTGTCATCTCTCACAGCGGTGACATTTTAGTGAAACAGCTTTCTTGGCAAGAGGATCAACTCGCGGTCAGTGCCCCGTCCTTGAAATGGAGTGGTGAAGGGGATGTGAGTTTACAAACATTGGCTTTAGAAAAGGTGAGTATCAAAGGAAAGTTGAATAGTGACCAGCTAAGCCTTAAGCAACTCGATCAGTCGGTTGGGATGTCGCGTTTTGATTGGCAGGGAGGGTTAAATTTATACTTCAAGCAGCAGTTAAACAAAATTCAGGGTTCCCAAGCGTTCACAGTCAAACAATTATCAGTACAGTCTGGCAGCACAGAGGTGGGGCTTGCGGAGCTAAAGCAGAAAGGACCAATACAGTTTAGCCTGCATAAGGAGACTGCTGACGGTATTCAGGCGGAGTTGGATGCTCTGCTGACAGGGCTAACACTCGTAACACCTGATAGCCAACTCAATGTGGCAGCCGTATCGGTACAGTCTCCATTGAACATCCAACTGCGCGATAAAATGCAGGTTTCTGCGCAGCCCACACTGGGTTTGCAAAATCTTTTGGTCAAGCAATCTAACGGCGTGAGTGCTGAGCTTAGTCAAGCCCAGCTATCCGCAACCCTGACTAACTCACTCATAACTCAGCCAGATCTGAGTGGTATTAATCTATCGGCTGAAAATTTAAGGATGGTACAGCAGGAGAAAGGTTTAGCTCTGTTAAATGTGGCGGCTATCAAGCTCGAACAGGGGCGCTACTCTCTCGCTTTAACGGGATTAGCGAGCGGCTTTCTCAAAGGCGTGGAGATCAATCAGGTTGCTGATAAGCCTGCTATGCTTGCAGTTGACACACTCAATTTAAAAGCACTTGAATACCTACCTGAAAATAAGACATTAAAGGTCAAGACACTCGCTATTAACAACAGCCTTTCGAATGTAACCGTGACGGATAAATTGCTTATTGCGGAGATTGAGCGGCTAAAAGCAGCGTTCATACCGACGGATGGGATCACTGAAAAGGCTCATCTAGATAATCCGACCGAGTCTATTCAGGATCAAGAGGAGGGGCTTCATGTTGTCATTGGCAATATCGCAATGCGTGGTAACAACACTATTTACTTCGCTGACTATAGTGTTAAACCTGTCTTTAAGTCCCAGTTAAACATCACGAAATTGGATGTTGCCTCCATCGACTCAAAACTACATAAGCAGAGTCCGTTTGAGTTGGAAGCGATGATCAATAAGCATGCCGTCATGAGCGCGTCGGGTAAGCTCAGTCTTACAAATGGCATGCGTGATGGCGAGTGGCGCCTAGCGTTGAATAATGCCGAACTCCCCGTGGTTAGCCCCTATGCCGGCCGTTATGTGGGTTATTACTTGCAAAGTGGTCAGTTAGATTTTGAAAGCACTGGGCAGGTGAAAAAAGGCGTGCTGTCAGGTGACAACCATATTGTGCTCAATCGATTAGAGGTAAAGGCAGCTCAGACGGACGCAACTGATGCCTTCAATCAAAAGCTGAGTATGCCGTTGGGCACTGCCATATCTGTCTTACAGGATGATAAGCAAAATATCACCTTAGATATGCCGATGGATGGATCACTGGATGATCCCAAATTTGGCTATCAAGACATCATTAATCGGCTCGCAACAAAAGGCTTAAAAAAAGCCGCGTTTAGCTTTTTAACTAAGGCACTTCAGCCCTATGGGGCGCTTATCTCCATCGCAAGTGCAGCGATATCGGCCAATGAGTCAGGCGCGTTTATTCAGTTATCACCAGTCGCATTCGAGCCTGGGTTAAGTCAAACCGGTTTGCGCAAAACGGAAATGGGTGACTATTTAGCTAAAATTGCCGAAATGATGAAAGAGCGACAAGGGTTGCGTTTAAACGTCTGTGGCAATGCTGTGCAAACGGATAAAGCGGTTATCTGGCCTACTATAGTCAAAGAAAATAGCGCTAGTAAAACCCCGCTGAAGCTAGAAGCGTTAGAGGCTCTGTTGGCTGAGAAACTACAGCAGTTAGCCGTTTCACGAGGAGAGTTCGTGACTAACTGGCTGTTAAAGCGCGGGCTTGAGAAGGATCGACTATTTACCTGCTTCCCAATCCCGAATGTGGCTAACCCAGAGCTTAAGCCTAGCGTTGTGTTAAGTCTTTAAGTTGACGCTAGGCATTAGCCGGGAGCTTTTAGCAGGCTATAGCTTTTAGCTAAGTTCATCGGTCGGCGAATCATCTGTCCGCAGCTTGCGAAAAGGAGCGTCGATAGCAGCGGCAGCACTATCCATAACGACAGATGCAGGTTAGGTTCGAGTTGCAGTAGCCGACTGTAGACAAAGAACATGATTGCTTCACTGAGTAGGCTAGCTGCGAGTCCACAGCTGAAGCCAAGCAGTAGGTATTCTACCCGATCTAATTGCGCTGTTTGGCGCTCGGATGCGCCCAGTGTTCGAAGGAGAGCATTTTCATAACGGCGCTGCATTAAACTTTGCTGTAGGGTCATGACGACCAGCGTGAGTCCACAAAACAGCGTGAGCAGATAGATCAAAGATGCGCTATCACTGAGGGACTGAATGAGTGATTGTGCTTGGGTGAGCAGTTGATCGACATCGATCAATGTCAGCGTTGGAAATTGCTTAATCAGTTCAGTCGCAATGAGGCGCTGCCCCTCCGTCAACTTAAAGCTAGTGATATAGGTCGCAGGTAGCTTGTCGATAACACCCGGCGAAAAAATCACATAAAAGTTAGGTTGGAATGATTGCCACTCCACCTCGCGGATACTGGTTATTGTTGCGCTAAAAGTTTGGCTGCCTACGGTAAATCCAAGTTGATCCCCTAGTTTTAATGAAAGTGCTTCAGCCATCGTTTTTTCAACTGAGATAGCATCATCTGCCGTGCTCCATTCACCTGCAACAATAGGGTTATGAGCAGGTCGGGTGCTCGCCCAGGTAAGATTCAACTCTCTATTAAGGGTGTTATGTTGGCGTTGTTCGGGCGTAAAGGCCGTTTCAATCGATTGGTTGTTAAGCGATGCAATGCGACCACGAATCATCGGATAGAGAGTGCTATTCACCCCTTGATTAGTGAGCCAGCTATCCACTTTGTCTTTTTCCCAAGGCTGAATATTAATCACAAAATGATTTGGAGTATCCGCCGGTAGTTGGCCTTGCCACTCGGTTAATAGATCCTGGCGAATAAAGAATAGGATACTCATCAAGGTCATGAGTAGTGTGAGTACGCCTCCTTGTAAACGGTGCCAAAAGCGCTGTTGTCTAATACGAAGACTTAATAATGCAAAGAGTCGCAGCCGTTTAAAAAGGCGGCTCATGGAAAGGATTAAGAATTGAGAGGCTAACCCAGCTAGCCATCCACCGATGAGCAGCGCGGAAGTCAGGATGACAGCCAGTGTCCAAGACTCTACAAACAGCGAAAGTAGCAAGAAAAGTAGGATGCTCGCGACGATATAGCCTGATCGGCTAATCAGAGCAGAGGTTTGGGTTTCACTTCGCATCAAGGCTAGGATAGAGGTACGAGTTAACGGATAGAGGGTGCTGTACCCAGAGATCAATAGAATTGCTAGTCCAGTCCCCGCACTAATAAATAGCGCAAAATAGCTAAGGCTTGGCAGGGTTTGTGGCAGTAGATCGGCGAGCCAGAAAAGCAGTAGTTGATGCAGACCTAAACCCGCTAATAGTCCGATAGGCGTTACCCACAGCCAAGCAGTGACCAGTTGTATCACATATAGCAATATGAGTTTTCTTTGGCTCAGCCCAAAACTTAGTAGCAGTGCAGAGCGTTTATGTTGATCCGCAGCATAACGACGTAAACTAAGAAAAACGGCAAAGGCGCCCATGAGTAATGCGAAAACTGCGCTGAGTTTTAAGTAACGCGATGCATTGCTTAAAACATTCCTACCGGCTGGTTGATCTTTACTAACGCTGGTTAGCTTTTCCCAGCTGTTTAGTTGAGGTTCAAGATTGTCGGATACTTGCTGAATAACAGAGGCGTTTGCGCTGATTAATAAGCGGTATTCCGCTCGGCTTCCGATGCCTAAGACACCCGTTGCTGCGAGATCGTCCTGATGCATAATAATTTGCGGATTAAAGCTTCTAAAGCCGCTACCTCTGTCAGGACTGGCTAGCAGGCGGTGAGAGATAACAAAGGGTTCGTAACCGATATGGATGGAGTCGCCTAATTTCACATTGAGCCTATCCAGTACCGCTTGTTCCACCCAAAGGGTTTTAGGTTCAGGAACGGTGGGGTGTTCGCTCGGCTCGGTGATAATCTCTCCTCTTAATGGATAAGGTGATGTTATTGCGCGGATAGAGGTTAGCAGCATGCTGCTGTCTGCTTCGACCATACTGGCAAACTGGGTGACCTCTGAGGTCGTGACTGGGTAGCTTTGAACCGCCTGTTTACGTTCTGGATCAATCGGGCGACTGCTGTTTAAGATCAGATCCGCACCTAGCAGTTCCGCACTGCGCACCGATAGACTTTGGTTGAGACGATCGGCTGTTAAATTTAACAGGGTCATCAAGCTGGTCATCAATAAAAGTGCAACTAACAAGGCGCGCCATTCAGCTTTACGCCATTGCGTTTGGAGTTGACGAATCGCTAGCTTAGCAATCATGCGACAACCTCGGTCAATGTCCCTTTTTCTAAACGATATTGTCGGTCACACTGCTCGGCGAGCGAAGCATCGTGAGTAATGAGAACCAGCGTAGTTTGGTGGTTTTTATTCAATTTAAAAAGCTGCTGGATAATGGCTTCGCCAGTCTGGCTGTCTAGGTTTCCGGTGGGTTCGTCGGCAAATAAAATGCTTGGTTGGGTAACGAAGGCGCGCGCGAT
>DAIRSP010000025.1:0-24980 GCA_036804365.1 Neptunomonas sp.
GTATTACAGGATAAATATAAAAAATTTTAATCAGGTCTTTTTTAAATTAAAAGCAGTCAAAACCGCTTAAATCACGCCTCGCTTGGGGCAAGGAGGCGTTTGGAGTCTAAGTTAAGCAGATTTGGCCAATGCAAGGGTATGACTCTTAGCAAATGCATTTAAAAGTGCCTGAAGTGCTGCGGCTGAGGTGTCTTTATCAGATGCGACTGCAGCAAATGTTTGGTTGTCTTTGATGATGCTGATACAGGCTGTCGCGGTGGCATTGTTGCCCGCCTGTGTAGATGACTCCTCAAAATTCACTACGGTGAGATCACATTTGAATCGAGCGCTTAGGCTAGCGCAAAGTGCCTCAACGGGCCCTGACCCGGAGCCTGATAGCGTAAGCTGGTTACCAATGTGAAAGGTGGCATGGACCATGTCGGCACCGTGCTCGGCAGTATGGCTAGTCAACTTCCAAACCGCTTGAGTGCCTGCAAGGTGGGTATCATACAAGGCTTTGATTCTCTTAGGCGTTACTTCCGCACCTGTTAATTCAGAGTCTTTTTGCACGACTTTACTTAGTTCAGTGTGCATCCATTTGGGTAGAGAAATTCCAAAGTCTCTTTCTAGCACCAATGCAACGCCCCCCTTACCGCTTTGACTATTAATACGGACAACCGCTTCATACTCGCGTCCAATATCTCTTGGGTCAATCGGAAGGTAGGCCACTTCCCAATAAGGAAGTTGATGCTGTTGGTGGTAGTTAATCGATTTCCTAATGGCATCCTGGTGGCTTCCAGAGAACGCGGTATAGACAAGTTCACCAGCCCATGGGTGTCGAGCTGCAACAGGGAGTTCAGTACAATATTCCACCGTTGCAATAATCTCTTTGATATTGGAAAGATCAAGCTGTGGATCCACACCTTGCGAATACATATTCATCGCCATGGTCACAATATCCATGTTGCCTGTTCTTTCACCGTTGCCAATGAGAGTGCCTTCAATGCGATCAGCCCCAGCCATAAGACCCAATTCCGCTGCGGCGACACCGCAGCCTCGATCATTGTGTGTATGCAGGCTAATAATGATGTGTTGGCGTTGCTTAATGTTGCGGCAAAACCATTCAATTTGATCTGCAAACACATTTGGGCTGGTCATCTCAACAGTGGCGGGTAAGTTGATGATTACTCGTTGGCCGTTTTGTGGGTTCCAAGTATCGATGACGGCATCGCATACCTCAACAGCATATTCGATTTCGGTGCCAGTAAAACTTTCGGGAGAGTATTGGAAAGCCCAGTCCGTATTAGGGTAGTGTGCAGCATAGGCTTGAACCCATCGAGCGCCTTGCACTGCAATACGTTTGATCCCCTCTTTATCTAGGCCGAACACCTGTTCACGCTGAACGCGTGATGTGGAGTTGTAGACATGGACAATGGCTTTTTTGACACCGTCTAAGGCTTCATAAGAGCGTTTAATTAAATCTTCGCGGGCCTGAGTTAGTACTTGGATACAGACATCATCAGGAATTAGGTTTTCGGTGATTAATTTACGGACGAAGTCAAAATCCGGCTGAGAAGCTGATGGAAATCCTACCTCAATCTCTTTAAATCCTAATTTGACCAGCAGTTTAAACATACGTGTTTTTTGTTCGACATTCATTGGGTTGATCAATGCCTGATTGCCATCACGTAAATCAACGCTGCACCATAGGGGCGCTTGGCTGATCTCTTTATCGGGCCAAGTTCTATCAGGCATCTGTAGTTTTGCCGGTGCGCGGTATTTACGATGATCAAACATGATGGTGTCCTACGTTAAACCTATGAAAAAAAACGAGTGGTTAAGCATGTCAGTGTGGCTCTTAGTTCATCAGGATCACTGTTGAACTCAAAACCACGGGATGAGGACCGGGGTGTGGTCTCTCAATTTAAGGTCATCCGGCTAATGAGTGTAGCCGTATACAGCAAGTGTGATAATGCAGTTGCGCCTTAATTACTGATGGTGAAAGTGTAGAGAATCTTCTAAGCAATTACCTTGCTATAATTGCTGTTATTAATTAATTTTCGCAATATTAAATATATTAATATGAATTTATATTTATTTTTATTGCTTTATTCGGAGGATTGATGGATTTTTCATTCGAGTTGGATCGATTTGATATCAAAATATTGCGAGAACTACAGCGCGATGGTTCGCTTTCTAATCAAGCCTTGGCTGATCGCATTGGCTTAACTGCCGCTCCTTGTTCTAGACGCGTCAAGCAGTTAGAGGACTCGGGTGTGATTGAGCAGCATGTGGTGCGTATCAATGAGCGCAAAGTCGGACTGAATCTTATAGCGATGCTTCATATCAGCATGGATAAGCATATTCCTGAAAGGTTTGAAACCTTTGAAGCAGCTATTAAAGAGATACCGGAGGTAATGGAGTGTTATTTGATCACCGGTCATGATGCAGATTATCAGCTAAAAGTGACAGTGGCGGATATGGATAGTTATCACGATATTCTGTTGGGTAAAATTACCAGGATCACTGGGGTTACTGGGGTCAAGTCGGCTTTTATTATGCGCAAAGTGATTGATAGCACAGCGGTGCCACTTAGCTATATCGAAAGACGGGTATTAAGTCGCAAGGCATAGCTGATTTACGTCAATGGATGAGATGTTTCATACATCATTCGCATCCCATTTACAGGTACAGACGTTACTATATATTTTTTGAGTTGAATTAATGTCATGAGCATTACAGCAGGTCTTCTTAGCGGTATGTGGCTTTGGGTAGTCTATCTACTCTATTTTGCAGCACTCATTGTGGCTGTATTGCATACCCCTTGGCGTGTCGTCTTCAATAATAGAGGGCTGCAGCATCTGTTTTTTGGTGCGACAGTTATTTTGATGCTGTTGTGGAGTATGCGTGCCGGTATCTCTCCAGGATTGAGTATTCATTTCTTAGGTTTGACTGCGCTTACGCTGATTCTCGGTTGGGACTTGGCTATTATTTCAGCCACGCTCGTATTATTAGCTATGACATTAATAGGTAAAGAAGCGTGGGAAGGGGTCGCCGTGAATGGCTTGTGCTTAGTCGTCCTGCCAGCTTTTGCAACCACACTCATACATCGTTTTGTCGAGGATAAACTGCCTAAAAATTTTTTCATCTATCTGTTTTTGTGTGGATTCTTAGGAGCATCTTTGGTGGTTGCACTATCAGGCTTGAGCATGGGGGTATTGCTCTGGTTAGATGGAGTCTATCCATGGAGCAAAATTGATCATGAATATGTGAGTTATCTGCCTCTGATTATGTTTCCAGAGGCGTTACTTAACGGCATTCTGATGACAGGCATCATGGTTTTTTATCCTGATTGGATAAGAACGTTCGACGCGGTCGTTTATATCGATGAGCAATAGTGTTTAGTTATTGGCGTGCAGGGCGCTTGGCCAGCTTTCTTTGTAATGTACGCCGATGCATCCCTAGTGCGCGCGCCGTGGCAGATACGTTGCCATCATGCTCGGTTAACACTTTTTGAATATGTTCCCACTCTAGCCTATTTACTGACATAGGTTGCTGAGAAATTTCGATCGTATCATCCGCATCGGTTTGTTCTAGAGCCTGCAGTATTTCATCTGCATTGGCGGGTTTCGGTAGATATTGCGTTGCACCTAGTTTAATAGCCTCAACGGCCGTTGAGATGCTGGCATAGCCGGTGAGGACAATGATTCGAATCTCGGGGTTTATTTCCTTTAATTGCTGAATAATAGTCAGACCTGAAGCGCCATCCATTTTCAAATCTAAGGTTGCGTAATCGGGTGTCCATTCCTGCACAATTTCTAATGCATCCTCAGCGCTACGCGCTACTTTGACCTCGAAGCCTCGCTTAGTCATCGCTCTTGAAAGTACGCGGGTAAATGTCGGGTCATCATCAACGATTAAAAAAGTATCTACTAGCTCAGCCATGAACCGCTCTCCTTGATAGTCTGACTTCAGTGATAGTGCCTTGCGATTCTGCATTGAAGAGTTTCACCTCACCATCCAGTCTTGCCAATGTGGTTGACGTTAGAAAGAGCCCAATGCCAAGACCTCTCCCTTTAGTGGTAATAAAGGGTTTTCCTAGGTTGTCGACCTCTTCAATAGGTAAGCCTGAGCCGTAGTCTCTGATCGTTAGCCAAATGTTGCTATCGTCCCAACTTAAATTAATCTCTATATTCTGTGGGCAAGCATCAGCCGCGTTGTTGAGTAAATTAAGGATGGCTTGGCGAATGGCGGTGTTGCTGCGTAGGTCAGGAGGAAGGTCGTTTTTAACACTTAATGTCCAAGTGACATCAGGCCGGGTGATCTTCCATTGTTCTAATACATCATTTAAAAACTCAGTGACTAAAGAGGTGCGTTCGCTTTTGTACTCTTCCGCAACGCTGCGTGCCATGGATTGAAGCTTAGCCGCACAAATGTCGACCTGTTGTTGCAGTATCTGAATATCTTCTCTTTGTTCATGAGTTAGGTTTTTATCTGAGTTTAACTCATGGAGGATAACGTCCATGGTGCTTAAAGGGGTGCCGAGTTCATGTGCGGTTCCAGCGGCCATCGTGCCAAGTGCTAGAATCTGCTGGTTATGTACTTTGGCTTCGCGCTCCTCAATTTGTCGTTGCTGATGTGCTTGCAGTGATTTGTTGATTCGACTGATAAAGTAGGTCACTACGATGACGGTTAAAATAAAATTGAGCCACATCCCCATCATATGGATGTTGATCAGTGAGACTAAAGAGTGTTGATGCTCAGAGGTGGCCGGTAATACGGGAATGTAATAGATCAATAGAGACCCGTAGATGGCCGTTACAGTTATGGCCATCATCCAGATATATCGGCTGTCGAGTGTCATCACGGTGATAATTAGAGGGATCAGCAGCATAAAAATAAATGGATTGGTACCACCCCCAGAGTGATACAAGATGAAGCCGTAGAGCACCGTGTCGGCGAGCAGTTGGCTGAAGAGTTCCGGCTGGGTTACGGGCCATTGTGAATGAAGACGGGCGTATGTGATGAAGTTGAGCAGCCCAAGCATGACAAACGCAGATCCCAGAGGCCACGCGTTTAGATTGATATGTAGATAAAAAAACGCAATCAAAACCGCCGTGCTTTGTCCAAAAAGAACAAAGAACCGAATATAGGTTAACTGGAGTAGTTGTTGGTGGTTACCTGTCACGCGTGTTCCCTAGGCTTAAATGAGTTTCAGTATAACTGAAATGCAATGCGAATTAGATTAGGACAAATTGTCGCAGATCTATCTAAAATGTCTCGAAGTATCAATAAATTGTATATTGTGGCGGCTTAATCTACAGATAAGCGATACATCGCCCTTCATTTATTGTTTATCAACGCCATTTCAGCGAAAATAGCGACTAAATACAATTCACATGACAAATTTGCTCACCGAGTAGCGCTGTTTTACGTAGGCACTGGGTTAGTAGCGGTTTGTGTATCAATTAGAAGATGTTCCAATGTCACAAATAGCGGTTAAAAAAGCAGTTGCCACCCGAAGAACCTTTGCCATTATTTCTCACCCTGATGCGGGTAAAACTACGATCACTGAAAAGCTACTCCTGCTGGGTAACCTTATTCAGAAAGCAGGAACGGTGAAGGGAAAGAAAAGTGACCGTCATGCGACATCTGACTGGATGACCATGGAGCAGGATCGTGGTATCTCAATTACCTCATCGGTAATGCAGTTTCATTGGAATGATCGGATCGTAAATCTATTAGATACACCGGGCCATGAGGACTTTTCGGAAGATACTTATCGTACACTGACCGCTGTAGACTCAGCGTTGATGGTTGTTGATGGCGCAAAAGGTGTTGAGGAACGAACCATCAAACTGATGGATGTGTGTCGTTTACGTGATACCCCTATTTTCTCATTTGTGAACAAGCTTGACCGTGATATTCGTGACCCTATCGAACTGTTCGATGAGATCGAAGATGTTTTGAAAATCGAAGCAGCGCCAATCAATTGGCCTATCGGTATGGGACGTTTCTTCAAGGGTGTCTACAACCTATATACGGATACGATCCACGTTTTTAAAGCTGGTCAAAATGCGGTAGTCCCTGATGATATTCGCATCCAAGGCTTAGACTCAGATGCAGCACGCAAGCTGCTAGACGATGAATATGATGCCTTTGTTGATGAAATCGATTTGGTTCGAGGTGCGACCCACGCGTTTGATGTGCAAGCGTTTTTAGCTGGAAAGCAGACGCCGGTATTTTTCGGTACCGCTTTAGCGAACTTTGGTGTGCGTGAAATGCTCGATGGCTTTGTTGAGTGGGCGCCGGCACCGATTGCGCGCGATACCGTTACCCGTAAAGTTGAAGCGGATGAAGAGAAGTTTTCCGGTTTTATCTTTAAGATCCAAGCGAATATGGATCCTAAGCATCGCGACCGTATCGCCTTTATGCGTATTTGCTCAGGTAAATATGAGCGCGGCATGAAGATGAAGCATACGCGGATCGGTAAGGATGTAAAAATAGCGGATGCGGTGACCTTTTTGGCAGGTGATCGAGAGAACGTAGAGGAAGCCTGGTCTGGTGATATTATTGGTTTACATAATCATGGCACGATTCAAATCGGTGATACCTTTACCGAGGGTGAAGATCTGAAATTTACCGGTATTCCTCACTTTGCCCCAGAGATGTTTCGTCGGGTACGTCCAAAAGATCCTCTAAAAATGAAGCAGCTGCAAAAAGGTTTGCAGCAGTTATCAGAAGAGGGAGCGGTGCAATTATTCCAGCCACTGAAAAATAATGATTTGGTGTTAGGGGCGGTGGGCCAGTTGCAGTTTGAAGTGGTTATGTTCCGCCTGCAAGATGAATACAAAGTCGATTGTATGTATGAGCCTGTATCAGTTCAGACAGCACGTTGGGTCGAGTGCAGTGATGCTAAGATGTTGGAAGATCTGCGTAAGAAGGCTTATGAAAACTTATCGATTGATGGGGGCGGGCTATTAACCTATTTAGCTCCAACGCGTGTTAATTTGAGTCTTACAGAAGAGCGTTGGCCTCAAGTTCAGTTCCGTGCCACCCGTGAGCACTGATATTCTCTAAGGAGTCTGATGGCAATGTTTGAGTTAATAGACAGCCATTGCCATCTCGACTTTGCTGTTTTCGACAAGAGTCGAGTTCAGATACTTGAACGTGCTCTTGCCCATAATGTCACCCGTTTTGTTGTCCCTAGCGTCACGGCATCAAGATTTGACACTGTGCTATCGATGCGTGATGTCTCAAGTCGAATAGCGATTGCTTTTGGTCTTCACCCTTGTTTTATGTCTGCGCACCAAACGAGCGACCTAGATCTATTACGCGTTTATTGTCAGCAGTACTCTCCTTGTGCAGTTGGAGAGATAGGGCTCGATTTTTACCTTCCTGATGCCGATAGAGAGCAGCAGATTCTGTTGCTCACGCAGCAGCTTGCGGTGGCTCAGGCGTGCGGTTTGCCGGTTATTTTACATGTTAGGAAAGCGCATTCGGTTCTATTGGAGATACTAAAAAAAATGCGTTTTACCCAAGGCGGAATTGTGCATGCGTTCAGTGGCAGTATGGAGCAGGCTAAGGAGTATCTCGCGTTAGGTTTTAAACTCGGGTTTGGGGGAACGCTGACCTATGAGGGGTCTAAGCGAATTCGCAAACTTGCAGCAGAGTTGCCTCTCAGTGCCATTGTATTGGAAACAGATTCACCGGATATGCCGTTAGCGGGTTTTCAGGGGCAGGCTAATGCACCAGAGAGAGTAGCTGATGTGTTGCAAGTCTTGGCTCAGTTGAGAACTGAGCCGCTAGAGGTATTAGCCAAGGCCACGACAGACAATGTGAAGCAGCGACTTGTGTTGAGTTAAGTTCGATCTCAACTATTCGTGAATCCCTTTGTAAATATCTGAAAGCGTATCCCAAGCTAAATCTGTTTTTTCATTTTTAGGCAAACGATAACTTCTTTTGGTCGAATCTAGGCTCTCAGCAGTATAGCTTTGATCATTGGGTTTAAGCAGTAGACGCATTAGGCTTCTAGGATAGTTGGGTCCTTCAACTTTTTGATTGTAGGCCTTCTCAATCGGGCTGAGTTTTAAGGTGTCAGCTACCATTACACTCAAGTTGATACAGTGGCTAGTAGATAAGCCAATGCATAAATTACCCGTGTAGGTATCGATCACATAAAAGCTTCTATCTAACTCTTGTGGCGTAAAGTCTTTGGTCGAAATACACCCGCTTAATAGGAGTGTCGAGATTAGGCTAACAACGAGGGTAATTCTGTTCATCTCAAGTTCTCTTGCCTTAGTATGGGTTAGCAAAAATCACTAAATGGATTTTTGATGGCTAAAGAAATCGGTTTCTTATAGCCAGGTAACTCTATCTGCTGTGAAGAAATTTTAAGGTCATAGCCTTCTAATACATGGTTATCATAGAGATAGATTGGGGTAGCTAACCCTTTAACTGCTTGTGCATCATACTCAGCGGCTTTCTCGCTAGTTAATGCTTTACGAGCGAGCCAAGATTGGATGCTAGCATCGCCATGTTTTTTAATCAGCATCTTTTCTACAACATGGGGTGCAAGTATGGGAGCGCTTGCATTATTTCCACCAAAGCCTTTGGAGTTAAGGATTACACTATCCATGCCTTGATTACCCACTTCAATATGCTGTTGTGAGAGTTTTAAATTGGACTGATGAACATCATCGGCTATCTGAGAGGTTGTTTGGATACCGGGGATGTAGCCATAGTGCCACGTGCCTAGTGAGGTCGTAAGCTGGTCGCCACCTGCTGTTCCCTGCGAGTGTCCTAGATAGCACTTGATGGCCGCAACAGGCCAGGACGTAATTGCGAAGGCTTTGGCAACCTCGTTGATTACGTGAGACTCTGTTACTCGGTTTTGAGGAGTACTGGTACCGTGAGCTTGAACATAAGAACGGTGTTGGAGTGACTCCTCTCCGAGCATCGTCTTGATCAGAGATGCTGCTTTACCTAGGGTAATATAGTTGCCAATGCCGGGTGCTGAAATGGATTTCTTATGGCCGTCAGCGTTTACAAATACATCCGGAACAGCGCCGAAAATTTCAGCCCCTAGTTCTAACGCGAGATCATCGCTCATTAATAAAACAAACTGGCTCGATTCACCGATGGTGAAACCGCAGTTGTTGCCAAAGGGACGGCAGGCTTTGCGGTAATCGGCGTCTGTTAATTTAGACAAGCCATCTAATGACAGAAGATCTTTATCTTCCGCCAAAGCTCCCATAGAACGGAAACCTTCAATGACCTCAGGAATAACAGGAGCATCACTTCCGCCCACCAGTACAACCTTGCGTTTCCCTTGGCGGATATCCTGTACACCATTTTGTAAATTGTATAAAAAGGTGGCACAAGCACCCAAGGCGCCGCCGGTTGCACCCACATTACCAAGAATGTAAGCATTAACGAAGTCGGCTGGCATCTGAGCATAGCCCAGCGGCATCTGCTTCGAGGTGGTACGCTTGCCTAAGGCTGGGAACTTTGTCAGTCCCCCAAATCCGAAATCGTCAAGTTGGCCGATGGAGTTGCTTGCGTAAACAGCAATTTCGTCGGGAGCCACCACAGCAAGAATTTGTTCAAAGGTAATGCCTGATGATTTGATCGCATCAGACGCAGCAAATATAGTCATTTGCAGATTACGTGGGTGGTTTCGAGACTGATAAAGTGTTCCCGGTTCGAAGCCTGACGGAAGTTGACCTGCCGATTGAACCTGCGCTGTTTTATAGTCAGGGAAAATGGTCTCTAATTCACCTTCGATGCTTACCTCAACCTCTTGGCTGTTGATTGCTGTCAGCGTCCAGTTCTGCGGGATATTTACAGGTAGGTGACGCTTTCTCAGCGTAAAGCGAATCTCTTGTTTCTCTTGACTGTGAAGCATCGCCGGTTTGTTAAACATAACCTTGTTGACATCAAAACACTCGGGTTCTATGCGGCGAATCAGCGTTGAGTTGAGCAGTTGATCTTTGATGTCTGCTAAAAGTGCATCGACAGACTGGGGCTCACCCTGCTTGTTTGTATAGCTGCCATCGGAGTAGCTAGCGAGACCTGTCAGTGTTGCTAGACCTAGGAGAGTTTGCTCTTGTGTCTTCTGCTCGAGTTTTTCTAACACCAAGCGGCGATACGCATGATGAAATGATCCGCGACCGGCAGGGTTAATTCCACCAAAACCAACAATAACTGGTAGATATGACAATGAAAACTCCTCGGCTGACAGGCATCGAACAATATTATTGTAAACCCAATATTCTATCGGTTGAGCCAGCGCCTGACTAGATTGAATCGTGGGTTAATCTATTAAATTCTATTCTATCCTATAGGGATTGGGTATTGGTTTGCATGAATGGCTTATTTAGGGCTTTTGTTGTCAAATGGCACATTAAGCGTTATTCATTCACGCGTAAGGAAAATAGAGCTATATTCTAAAAAGAGATGTAAATGTGTGCTGTTTCATTTTTTGAACGGGTTTTGATAGGGGTTATGATATGAAAAAACTTACGGTTGCTTTGTTGGTAGCGGGTGCGCTGACGGGTTGTACAACAATGGATCCTTATACCGGTGAGCAAAAGACAAGTAATACAGCCGTAGGTGCGGGGATTGGAGCCGTTGCTGGGGCGGTATTAGGCTCTGCTGTTTCAGGTCGCGGTGATCGCACTCAGGGTGCTGTGATCGGTGCTTTGGTAGGTGGTGCTGCCGGTGGTGGTATTGGCTACTACATGGATCAGCAAGAAGCTCAGTTACGCCAGCAGTTAGAGGGCACGGGTGTGGGGGTGCAGCGCGTGGGCGATGATATTCGTCTGATTATGCCAGGCCACATTACGTTTAATACGAATTCGTCCGATATTGCAGGGAACTTCCAACCCGTCTTAGATTCTGTGGTTACTGTATTAAATAAATTCGATAAGTCTGTCTTAAGCGTAGAAGGTTTTACTGATAGCACAGGTTCGTTTGAGCATAATCAGCAGCTGTCAGAGCGTCGTGCATCGAGTGTCGCTAATTATTTAGTCAGTAGTGGGATTCAGCCTTTACGTATTAGCACGCAAGGCTACGGTGAGCGATATCCTGTTGCAGATAACGCGACGGCTGCCGGGCGAGCCCTTAACCGTCGAGTTGAAATCAATATTCGAGGAACACAGAAGTAGTTCTGTTATGACTCCGCGCCTACCGATGAGAGTTTTTCGAGTAGGCGCTTCAATCCTTGCTCTGCTTGGTTCTGTTCATCTTCTAGCTTTTGTTTAGCTTCGCGTAACTCTGTCACTTCCATGCGAAGAAGTTCGACTTCATCGATCATGTTGGATATTTTGCTTTCTAACTGGTTGAACAGTTCGGTGTGCATTGTCTAGGCCTTCTGTATAGCGGTGGTGATAATAAAAAGAGCGATTATAGGCTCGGTGATAATTAAGTAAACTGTTACCAGAAGATTACAATATCATCGGGCTGAATATTTTCTTGGCTTGCTGATGCATTCATGGTGCCGTGAGCAGACGTTGGTTGAATGTCCGTAATGGTTAAGGTAAAGCGGGTGTTGGTCAGCTCCGTTGTTGAATTCCCCGTTGGGTTGTAAAACATGCTTTTTCGGTAGATGGCTAATCTATCGCCTCTCCTCAGTCCGCTACTTTTACCCGCATTGATCCAAATATCCGAATTTTCTGCCCGGGTAATGCGTGCTGAAAAGGGAAGGCATCGTAGAGACTGCGACAGGTCGTGTGCGGCAGAGTTTAGGAGTTGATCAATTTTTTGCCCATAATCCGATTGAAGGAATGCCGGCGTGGCAAATCCGGTTTTGGTACTGTTATCTAGATTCCACATCCCTTGGGTTTCATAACTCATTTGCTCAAGTAAAGTGCCACTAAATCCGTCATAGATAAAGACTTCGATGCTGAAGTGGCGCAGATGTTTATCGCTTTTATAGTCCAGCCGGTTATAGGTATCCACTAACCAATTTTTCTCCTGAACAACGCCAGGGGAAAGCATAGATAAATCTCGGATAACGCCTGCGACTATGTATTGAGCGTCCAATTGCTGGGTGTTGTCCATCATAGTTGTCAGCGTACCGTCGTCTAGTTGTCTGGTAGCGGCGGTACTGAGGTCTTGATGCACGCGCAAATGACCGGCGTTAAGAGCAAAAATGTTGGGTTGCTGGTTTAATCGGTTGGCGATTTGGGACGCGATGATAGACTCAATGTTTCGCAGGCCGCCCAGATTAGCCTGAGCCGGGTTTTCTAAAGGAAAAGCAGTAATGGCGACATTTTTCCTGAAACTATTACCGGTGTTGCCGTTCTCACAAGCCTCTTCTATATTGATATCAGCTTTAATATGCACATGTAGCGTATTGCCGTGCATTGTTTCATCAAGTATTTCGACATTGGTAATGGAGCTAAGCGTAGAAACACGCATATTGTCGATCTCTAAAATACCATTTTCAATTTGCTGTGTACTGCTGATAAAAGCGGCTGCTTGCAGAGATGCTTGTTGTTTAGCGTCAGCGATTGCCTCCTCTCTAGCCTTGCCCATGTCGTTTTTTCTGACAATCGCCTGGCCAACGGCTTCGATAGTGGTTGCGGCTATTGCACTTTGGCAGAGCAGAATTGACATGAGGCTAATAAAATAAAAGTGAAAATGTCTCAACATGAGCGCAACCTGACCGATACATACAAGATAAGAAGGAAAGGTATGCAATTTAGCGCTGAGTTGCAAATACTGTATGCGCCTATATTTAACGATCAGCAATTATCCGTAGGCGGGTGATGGGTATGTTTTATTTTAAACTGGTTTCCGTATTTATGATGTTAGGGCTGTTTGGCTGTACCTATCAGCAAGCGGTGCCTGTGACAATTGAGAAGTTATCTCCGCAGGCAAGTAAGTCGATTGTTGAGGCTGCGAGAAATGAGGCTATTCTAGAGCCAATGCCTTCGGCTGTTGTAACCAATGAGATCTCTGCGAGTGATCCGATCAGTGAAGCGGTTGCGCAAATGGCCGACCAGCTAGTGAATGGTTTAAATCAAAATAGAGTCAAACGTTTTCCAATTGCTGTGTTGCCTTTTTCCTCTCTGAAAAATAGTGTGCCTGATGCATTGATGGGTGAGCGGTTATCTGAAAGCTTTATCTTTCCTTTGCAACAGCGAGGCTACAATCTAGTCGATTATCGGGCCGTTAGCTTGGCGACCACAGAGAAAGCGCCTGTCTCGCGACAGAATATTTCGGGTTTGCGGCAGAATTTCAAAATATACTTTGTATTAACGGGAACCTACGCACATCACCCCGACGGTATAGTGATCAACGCCCGCGTTCTAGATACAACAACTCGGCAGGTTTTAGCCAGTGCGCAAACGCATGTGCCTAATAATCGACTTGAAGGCGCATTGCCCGGATTTGATCCAGTGAAAGCGCTCAACAATGGCTACATTATTGAAAATGGGATGGGGCCAGTGAGGTCAGCACAATGAAGTATCTGTTTGTATTTACACTTATGTTGTTAACCGGTTGCGACACCATTGGTAAAACCGCGGTCAGCTTGGTTGAAGCGCTGCCGGATATCAATGTTTCTGGGGCATCAAGTGAGGAGTTGGCACCTAATTGGGTACAAGCAACGGGTTATGCGCCTATTAGCCTTCAGCCAGGGCAAACCAATCAGCAAAAAGTGATTATGGCGATGCGTGCGTCCAAATTGCGCGCCTATCAAGAGCTTGTTGCTGTTGTGCATGGTCAATATATCTATGGCACTACAACAGTGGATGAGATGGTTGTGAAGAATGATAGTTTTAAGGCTACCGTAGCAGGATTTGTTAGGGGTGCTAGAGTAGTTAAAAGCTATCCAGTGCAGGATGATACTTATGCGACCGTTTTAGAAGTGGATATGAGTCAGTTGCAACGAGCTTGGGTATCTAAACTCTAGCTCGTTGAACTGGGGCTTTAAGCAGTCTATTTCTCTTGAGTTTTTTGAAAGGCTGCGAGTTGTTCAGCTGAGGCTTCTTTCTGATATTTCTCTTTCCATGTGGCGTATGGCTCTTTATAGACGACTTCACGTGCCTCTTCATAGCCGATATCAACGCCTCGGTCTTTAGCCGCAGCACTATACCATTTAGCTAAACAGTTACGACAAAAGCCAGCTAAGTTCATCAAATCGATGTTCTGGGCGTCTTTGCGAGAGTCAAGATGCTCAATAAGACGGCGAAAGGCCGCTGCTTCAATGTCGGTTTGAGTTTGCTTGTCCATAGTTATCCTTTTATTCGTTTTTTATCTGTTGGTCGAGTTCGCGACAGACTCTTGTCTGTAACTCTTGGCATAGAACAGGATCACTGATTGGCATGCCATCTGCGTCGGTTAAAAAGAAAAAGTCTTCTACTCGTTCACCGACGCTGGCGATTTTGGCTTTGCGTACCGAGATATTGAGTTCAGAAAAGATCTGTCCAATTCTTGCAAGCAGTCCGGGCCTGTCAGGTGTGCGAACTTCCATTACCGTCAGTTGTGTGTTGGGGTCGTTACTCAAATTGACGGTAGTTGGCATGGCAAATAGCTTCATCTGACGTGGTATCCGTCGATGAATAATTTCTGGATAGTCGTCCGGATCATCAAGCGCTTCGATGAGTCGCTCACGAATACTATTCAAGTATGAAGGGTTTTCGGATAGGGGTTCATTATCTTCAGTCAGCACAGTGTAGGTGTTTAATGCTCTGCCATCATCGGTCAAGATAATCCGAGCATCTTGGATGTTGAGCTGAAGTTGGTCAAGGGTGGCGACACTGGCAGAAAATAGGTTGGGAATATCTTTGCTGTAGATAAAGATTTCGGTCGCACCCTCATAGATTCTGTATGAGGTTTTTTGGATGAGAACCAGCGGCAGTTCGCTAGGTAGGTGCTCAAGAATAGATTGGGTATGCCAAGCGATATTTTTAGCGTCTTCACGTAAAAAGTAATCTTCACCCATCATATTCCAGAACTCTTTTACATCACTTTCAGGGATGCCGGAGCGTTTAAGTACAGCCATGGCTTCGTGCTGTACTTGTTCAATCCGATCTTCTTTATGGATTGGGTTTTCTAAACCGCGGCGCAATGCGCGTTTGGTTTCCATATACAGCTGACGCATTAAAGTTGCTCGCCAGCTATTCCATAGCGTGTGGTTGGTGGCGTTGATATCGGCAACCGTGAGTACATAGAGGTAGTCTAGGTGCACAATGTCGCGAACTTGCATCGCGAAGGTATGGATGACCTCAGGATCAGAAATGTCCTTACGTTGGGCAGTCATCGACATAAGTAAGTGGTTACGTACTAGCCAGGCCGTAAGATGAGAGTCCCATTTGCCTAGGTGGTGTTGCTCACAGAACTGCAGAACATCCTCTGAACCGAGTTCAGAGTGGTCTCCGCCGCGCCCTTTGGCGATATCATGATAGAGGCCGGCGATATATAAGAGCTCAATTTTAGGTAGATGATTTACCACGCGATGAGCAATCGGGAACTGCTCCCGATGATTGTTGTGCCTAAACTGGCGCATGATTTGGATGACTTTCATCGTATGTGCATCGACCGTGTAAATATGGAAAAGGTCGTGCTGCATTTGCCCGACAATGCGGCCGAATTCTGGTAAGTAGCGGCCAAGAATGCCGTAGCGATTCATGCGCTTAAGTTGAGTCGAAACGCCATCGGGTGAGCGCATAAGCTCCATAAATAAGCTGGTGTTACGCAAGTCGAATCTAAAGTCATCGTCAATTAAGTGGCGATGATCACGAATAAGCCGGATTGTCGATGCGCGCACCCCTTTGATCTGCTGGTTGTGTGCCAATAGCACAAAAGCTTCCATGATGGCGAAAGGGTGGTGCTGGAAAACGTCATCGTAGGTGGCTTCCAAGTAATTGTTGTGGATTTGGAAGCGCTTATTAATTGGTTCGATGGTTTGTTCATCGTGCACTTTTAGAATGGCTTCGTCGAAGTACTGGAGAAGCATGTCGTTAAATTCGGCCATCGCCATCGCGACGCGATAATACTTGCTCATAAACTGTTCGACAGCTAGCGCGCCATGTTGGTCTTTGTAACCGAAAAAGTCTGCGAGTGTGCGCTGATGATCAAAGAGTAAGCGATCTTCGCGACGACGGCACAGTATGTGGAGGGCGTAGCGAACTGTCCAAAGGTAAAGTTCACCTTTGTTTAGGGTATCCAGCTCGGATTCTGTTAAAAAGCCATGGTCTACGAGATCTCGAATATACGTGGCACCAAAGTGACGCTTTGCTACCCAGCCTATCGTTTGTAAATCTCTGAGGCCTCCAGGTGAGTTTTTTAAGTTGGGCTCTAGGTTATATTCAGTATTGTTGGTTTTATCATGGCGGCCAGCTTGCTCTTTGGATTTGGCAATAAAGAACTCTTTATCTGTCCATGCCCCCTCAGAGGTAACGCGATCAAACATTCGTTGATGCAGTTCGGGATTTCCTGTTAGCGGGCGTGACTCAATCAGATTGGTGGCAATGGTGATGTCATCACGGGCCTCAATGTAACAGTCTTCTATACTGCGAACGCTAGAACCAATCTCTAGTGCAATATCCCAAAGCAGGGTTAAAAACTGGCTAATGCTGTCTTCGCAAGTGGCTGGGTCAATCCCGTCGACAAGGATAAGAATATCGACATCGGAGTGAGGATGAAGCTCGCCACGTCCATAACCACCCACCGCGACCAGTGAAATATGGTCGTTTGTTGGCCAAGGAAATAAATTCCATGCAGTGATGAGTATTTTGTCTATGATAGCCGCCCGACCATAGATCAGTTTACGAATATCCTCACCGTTTTTAAAGCGAGCATCCATCTCTGCCTGAGCTTTTTTGATGGTGTCTTTAAAGACCTTAATCGGTCTTTCGCCATTCTTTAAACGCTCCTCGAACAGGTGGCTATCAAAGAATGGTGTGGTATCAGTTAAAAACTCAGGATGACTGCTCATATTGGCTTTGCCTTAGAAAGATTCTTCAGAACGTTTTGTGAGGACTTCATAGCCAGTATCGGTGACTAAAATAGTATGTTCCCATTGCGCTGATGGGCGTCGATCGGCTGTTTCGACAGTCCATCCATCCCGTTTTGATAGTTTAACTTGCCGCTTGCCGATATTAATCATAGGTTCAATCGTAAATATCATGCCGGCTTCTAAGCGCTCGCCTGTTCCTGGGCGGCCGTAATGGAGAACTTGTGGGTCTTCGTGAAAGCCTTTGCCAATTCCGTGGCCGCAGTATTCTCTTACGACAGAGTAGTTGTTAGATTCCGCATGCTGTTGGATAACGTGTCCGATATCGCCAAGGTAGGCGCCTGGTTTGACGAGCTCGATACCCTTGTATAAACATTCAAGCGTAATGTCGACTAAGCGTTTGTTGTGAGGAGCAACCTTGCCAACCAAAAACATTTTGCTGGTGTCGCCGTGGTACCCATCTTTAATTACGGTGATATCGATATTAACAATATCGCCATCTTTTAGGGCTTTGTCGTTAGGGATGCCGTGGCAAACAACCTGGTTGATAGAAGTACAGATAGATTTAGGGAAGCCGTGGTAATCCAGCGGTGCTGGGATGGCCTGCTGCTCATTGATAATATAGTCGTGACAGATTTGATTGAGCTGGTTGGTTGTTGTGCCGGCTTTAACGTGGGGCTCAATCATTTCGAGGACCTCGGCAGCCAAGCGTCCTGCAGCGCGCATTTTCTCGATCTCTTCCGGGGTTTTGATAATAATTGACATAGTTTTCCTCTGGAATGAAGGCGTCAAACTGCAATCAATTTAAGACTGTCAGTCTGTCTTGTAAGCATAGAGGGTGTAATTGTACCCAAATAAACCTCTAGAGCGAAGTCGACCTTCAAATTGTTCCTCTGTTGTGGTATAAAAGCGCACCCGAAATGCATAGTGTGTTTCGAGGAATATTCCACACACATATCGTCACGGTGTCCGGGTGCCGCATAGCGGTTGGATATCGGGATATGTGGAGGTAAAACCCAATATATAGGAAATGCTAAAAATGGCACAAGTTACAATGCGCGACCTGCTAAAAGCAGGCGTTCACTTTGGTCACCAGACGCGTTACTGGAACCCAAAAATGTCTCAGTACATCTTCGGTGCTCGTAACAAGATTCATATCATCAACCTAGAATACACTCTGCCTGCATTGAACGGTGCATTAGATGTAGTTAAAGGTATGGCTCAGAACAAGAACAAGGTTCTGTTCGTAGGTACTAAACGCGCTGCAAGCAAAATCATCAAAGAAGAAGCTTCTCGCGTATCTATGCCTTACGTAAATCACCGTTGGTTGGGTGGTATGTTGACGAACTACAAAACTATTCGTCAATCTATCCGTCGTCTACGTGAACTTGAAGCTGAAGCAGCTGATGGTACATTCGCAAAGCTGACTAAAAAAGAAGCTTTAATGCGTCAGCGCGAAATGGATAAGCTGGAACGTTCAATTGGTGGTATCAAGGATATGGGCGGTCTTCCTGACGCACTATTCGTAGTTGATGTTGACCACGAGCGTATCGCAGTAAACGAAGCTAACAAGCTGGGTATCCCTGTTATCGGTATCGTAGATACTAACAGCAACCCAGATGGTGTTGACTACGTTATTCCAGGTAACGACGATGCATTGCGCGCAATTCAGATCTACGTTAAGTCTGTAGCTGATGCTTGCGGCGAAGGTGTTGAAGTTGCTGGTGGCGACAAAAGTGAATTTGTTGAAGTAGAAGAGACAGCTGCTGAGTAATAGCGCTGAAATCTGAGAAGGTTATCTTCTGCAGGGTCGTACTAAGGGGAGCTGCGCTCCCCTTTTTTAGATTTGATTGAACGCATAATCAAAGGGGTAAGTGAAATGTCGGGTGTATCAGCAAAGCTGGTTAAAGAACTGCGCGATCGTACTGGTCTAGGTATGATGGAGTGTAAGAAGGCGCTGGCCGAGGCTGGTGGCGATATCGAATTGGCGATTGATGAGCTGCGTAAGTCATCAGGTATGAAAGCAGCTAAAAAAGCTGGTCGTACGGCTGCTGACGGTGTTGTTGCTGTTCGTGTGGCAGATGATAACTCTTACGGTATTATCGTTGAAGTTAACTCTGAAACTGACTTCGTTGCGCGTGATGAAGGCTTCCTAGGTTTTGTTGGTAAGGTTGCTGATGCTGTGTTTGCTGCTAAGTCTGATGATGTTGCTGCAATCATGGCAGGCGAACTTGAGTCTGCACGTGAATCATTGGTTCAGAAAATCGGTGAAAACATCGGTGTTCGTCGTGTAGCGATCGTTGAAGGTGAAAACGTTGGTGCATACGTGCACAGCAACAACCGTATTGCTGTATTGGTATCTGTTAAAGGTGCTAATGCTGAAGTTGCGCGTGATGTCGCTATGCATGTTGCTGCGGTTAATCCACAGGTTGTATCAAAAGACGATATGCCAGCTGAAGTGATTGCTAAAGAGAAAGAAATTATTCTTGCTCAGCCTGATATGGCAAGCAAACCAGCTGAAATTGCTGAAAAAATGGTTGTTGGCCGTATCAGCAAATTCTTGGCTGAAAATAGCTTGGTAGAACAGGCATTCGTTAAAAACCCAGAGCAAAAAGTGGGTGAAATGGTAAAAGCCGCTGGCGGCGAAGTTGTTTCATTTGCTCGCTTGGAAGTGGGTGATGGTATCGAAGTTGAACAAGTTGACTTCGCTGCTGAAGTTGCAGCTCAGTTAGGTAAGAAGTAATACTGTTTGCTGTAAAGTGTGCGTGCTGTGTTACAGTGCGCACACTGTTTTAAGATTCCTCTAACTTCGTTCAACGGAGATTCTGGTATGCCTCCTGTAAATTCTAAACACGCGCGATATAAACGTATTCTTCTCAAATTGAGCGGCGAAGCGCTGATGGGTGAAGAAAATTTCGGTATAGACCCTAAAGTGCTACACCGAATGTCTTTGGAAGTGGGCCAGTTAGTAGGGATTGGTGTACAGGTTGGTATTGTTATTGGCGGTGGTAACCTTTTTCGGGGTGCTGCACTTAGCGCCGCAGGTATGGATCGAGTAACTGGCGACCATATGGGAATGTTGGCCACAGTAATGAACTCTTTGGCTCTGCGTGATGCGTTAGAGCGTTCAAACATTCCAACACGAGTGATGTCGGCGATTCCGATGAGTGGTGTGGTTGATCATTATGATCGCAGAAATGCTATGCGCTACTTGAATCAGGGCGATGTGGTTATTTTTTCTGCGGGAACTGGAAACCCGTTTTTTACAACAGACTCAGCTGCCTGTTTACGTGGTATTGAAATTGAGGCAGATGTTGTTTTAAAAGCAACAAAAGTGGATGGTGTCTATACGGCAGATCCAATGAAAGACCCAGCAGCTAAACGTTATTTGCATCTTTCTTATGATGAAGTGCTTGAAAAGCAGTTGGGTGTAATGGACTTAACGGCGATTTGTTTGACACGCGACCACAGCATGCCGGTACGTGTGTTCAATATGAATCGTCCGGGTGCGCTTGTTAATCTGCTAGTAGGCGGGGACGAGGGTACATTGATTAGTGGTGAGGTTACAGGAGATAAGTATGCTGAATGAGATAGCTAAAGACGCTGAAACGCGGATGCAAAAGAGCTGTGAAGCGCTAGTAGAGCATTTTAAAAAAATTCGTACTGGTCGTGCTCACCCAAGTATTTTGGATTCGATCCAAGTGATGTACTACGGCTCGCTGGTGCCTCTACAGCAAGTAGCAAATATTTCCGTTGAAGATGCCCGTACATTAATGATTTCTCCATGGGAAAAAAATGTTGTTCCTGATGTTGAGAAAGCTATTTATAAGTCAGATTTAGGTTTGAATCCTGCCACTAATGGCGGTGTGATTCGTGTGCCTATGCCGCCGTTAACGGAAGAGACGCGTAAAGGTTATACTCGTCAAGCGCGAGCGGAAGCTGAAACAGCCCGCGTATCCCTGCGAAACATCCGTCGTGATGCAAACAGTGTTTTAAAAGATCTCTTAAAGGAAAAGGATATTTCTGAAGATGATGAGCGTCGCGGTCAGGATATTATTCAAAAACTGACCGACAAATATGTTGCAGAGATTGATGGTTTGCTTACCAAGAAAGAAGCAGATTTGATGGAAATATAATACAGAAGGAGGGGTGATTAACATCGCCCCAGCCGCTCCTATGTCCATACACGAAAAACTTAATATACCTGAAAATAAAGTTCTGCCTAAGCATGTAGCTATCATTATGGATGGTAACAATCGATGGGCTAGGGCACGTCATTTGCCGAGTCTTGCTGGGCATAAAGCAGGTGTTGATAGCGTTCGCAGCGTTATTGAAGGCTGTATCGAGTATGGAGTCGAGTCGCTTTCCTTGTTTGCTTTTAGTAGCGAAAATTGGAAACGCCCAGAGCTTGAAGTGAAAGGCTTAATGGAGTTGTTTATGCTTGCGCTCGAGCGTGAGGCTAAAAAACTCCATAAAAACGGCATTAAGCTAAATGTCATCGGTGATAAGAGCCGGTTTAGTGAAACGCTACAAAATAAAATCGCTAAAGTTGAACATTTAACGGCTGAAAATACCCGCTTAACGCTCAATATTGCTGCCAATTATGGCGGGCATTGGGATATTGTTCAGGCGGCTAAACGCTTTTCCGAAGATTGTGTAGCAGGTTTACAGAAGCCGGAAGATTTGACTGAGCAGTTGTTCGATAGCTATGTCAACTTACATGATCAAGCGAAGCCTGATCTGTGTATCCGCACCGGTGGCGAAAGTCGAATAAGTAACTTTCTTGTATGGCAAATGGCCTATACAGAGTTCTATTTTGTCGATGACTTCTGGCCGGATTTTAATAAAGCAAGTCTTGCATTAGCGATAAAAGATTTCTGCACGAGAGAGCGGCGTTTTGGCAAAACGAGTGAGCAATTAGAGGCAGAAAACGGTGCTTAAGCAGAGAATAATAACAGCCGTAGTGTTAGCCCCCATTGTGCTTAGCGGTGTTTTTTTGCTCGGTATACAAGGCTTTGCATTGTTTTTTGCGGTAGTGACCTTATTAGGTGCGTGGGAATGGGCTAGGTTATGTGGCTTTATTGCGCCTGTGCAACGAATTGTATATGTGGGATTAGTTTTCCTCTCTTTGGCTGTTTGTTGGCTAGGTGGCGTCGTTAGCTTTTCTGTCAGTGCATTAATTCCAGCTATTATTTTATGGTGTTTATGCTTCTTCTGGGTCATGAAATACCCTTCCACTGTGGGGTGGTCTGACTCAATCACGCGTGCCTTGCTCGGCGTGGTGTTGCTGACCTCCGCATGGTTGAGTCTGTTGTACATAAAAGATCACGAGTCTGGGAATGCTTGGATATTGCTCTTGCTGTTGGTTGTTTGGGCGGCGGACATTGGAGCCTACTTTTCTGGAAAGCGCTGGGGAAAAACTAAGTTGGCCCCAGCGGTCAGTCCTGGAAAAACCCGCGAAGGCTTATATGGGGGGGTGGTTGCTGTTGCGCTAACGTCGATTATTTTCTCCATATGGAATGAACTCTCATTGCTAGCATCTGTCTACTTATCCGTTATGTGCGTTATTGTTGGAGTTGTTTCAGTGATGGGCGACCTGCTAGAAAGTATGCTCAAACGCAATGCCGGTGTTAAAGACAGTGGTACCCTGTTACCTGGGCATGGCGGCGTGTTAGATAGAATAGATAGCGTTATTGCAGCAGCGCCTTTTTTCTTTATTGGTTTATATTTCCTTCCTCCAATGTAGGTCTTGATGGAATTTCTTCAAACAATTCTAGCGACAATACTCACTCTAGGTCTTTTGGTGACTATCCACGAATGGGGGCACTTTTGGGTTGCTCGACGTTGTGGAGTGAAAGTTTTACGATTCTCGGTGGGCTTTGGTAAGCCGATATGGTTACGTAAGGCCGGTGATGGAACCGAGTATGCTGTTGCAATGATACCGCTAGGTGGGTTTGTCCGAATGTTAGATGAGCGTGAGGGCGAGGTTGACCCCGCTGAAAAACATCTAGCTTTTAATAATAAACCCGTATTGCAGCGAATTGCGATTGTTGCCGCAGGGCCGATTGTCAATTTACTCTTTGCAGTATTTGCTTATTGGTTAATGTTCATCGTGGGTGTAAGCACGGTCACGCCGATAGTCGGAGGCTTAAAAGAAGGCTCTATCGTTCAGCAGGTTAATCTGCCTATCGGGAGTGAAATCGTTGCCGTTGATGGGAATTTGGTGCAGTCGTGGGAAGATGTAAACCTGCGCTTGGCCGCTCGAGTTGGAGATACAGGTCAGATAACGCTAGATGTGAAAAAAACGGTTACATCTGAACCTGTAGCATTAGCGATACCTATCGATAACTGGCAGGTTAACTTAGAGACGCAAACGCCGCTGAATGCATCAGGTATTGAGCCTTTTAGGCCGGAAATTAAGGCTGTGATTGGGCAGATAGTTCCAGAGGGTGCTGCCGCTTTGTCTGGATTAAGGCTCGGCGATGAAATCGTTGAAGCTGATGGTCAAATACTCAATGGCTGGATTGACCTAGTAAAAGTTATACAGCAGTCAGCTAATACACCCGTAGCCTTGACGGTTGTGCGTGAAACACAGCAGATTAAAGTTGAGGTGACGCCCGTAGCACGCCAACTCAGCGATGGTGCCATACAAGGATATATTGGTGCAGGTGTTAAACAGCCTGAATGGCCAGAGAGTATGTTGCGTACTATTCAATATGGCCCTGTTGATGCTGTGTCTTATGCTTTCTCTAAAACTGCACACATGGTCAGCTTAACGCTCGACTCCATTTGGAAAATGATTGAGGGCGTCATATCGGTAAAAAACTTGAGTGGGCCGATAACCATTGCTAAAGTGGCCGGTGCGTCAGCTGCTTCAGGATTTGAGCCCTTTGTTAGCTTTCTAGCTTACCTGAGTGTTAGCTTGGGTGTGTTAAATTTACTTCCCATCCCCGTGCTAGATGGTGGTCATCTACTGTATTATATGATCGAGCTAGTTCGCGGGAAGCCTGTTAGTGATAATATACAGGCAATAGGATTTAGGTTAGGTATGGTGGTGTTGTTATCTCTAATGACATTAGCCATTATTAATGATTTTATGCGCCTCTGAAGAGCGCCAGCCCTTCAATTGGGAAAATGCTTGATGAAAAATAGATTGTATATAGCGTTAGGTTTGGCTTTATGGACAGGGATCGCTAATGCTGCGATGGCTCCTTTTGAAGTCAAGGACATTCGTCTAGAGGGCGTGCAACGCGTAGAACCAGGAATGGTTTTTCGTAATTTCCCAATAGCCTCTGGTGACAAGGTGACAGAAGCGCAGCTTGCTGAGGCTAGCCGTCAACTATTCAAGTCAGGTTACTTTGAAGATATTACTATTTCACGTGATGGTGATTTCCTTGTTCTAAACCTTAAAGAACGTCCAGCTATCAGTCTGATCAAGCTTGATGGTAATAAGGTTATTAAAGATGAAGATCTGTTGAACGGCTTGAAACAGTCTGGTTTACGTGAAGGCGATGTTTTTAAACGCTCAGCTTTGGATCAAATCAAACAGGATTTAGTGCGTTTGTATGTTGGTCAAGGCCGATATGATGCCTCTATCGATACCGAAGTGGAGAATTTATCCGGTAACCGGGTAGGTCTTAACATCAAAATTAAAGAAGGCAACGTTGCGTCCATTCAGCACATTAATATCGTCGGAAATAAAGTATTCGATGATGAAGTATTAAAAAAGCAGTTCTCTCTTAAATTGCCTAGCTTTTGGTCTTTCTACACGAAAGATGACCGTTATGCTCGAGAGAAGATGTCTGCCGATTTAGAGCGCTTGCGTTCTTATTACATGGATCGTGGATATATCAATTTCAGTATCGATTCTACGCAGGTGTCTATTACCCCTGATAAGAAGAATGTGTTTATCACAGTCAATATTCATGAAGGTGAGCAGTACACTGTTCGCGATGTTGATGTGTCAGGAAGTATGGCTATACCAGAGGATGAACTCAACGCTGTAATCAATATGCAGCCAGGTGAGGTTTTTTCT
>DAIRSP010000026.1:0-24372 GCA_036804365.1 Neptunomonas sp.
GTATTCCTTACAGCCATTGGTTTGATCTATCTCTTCTCCATCGAACTGGGTTGGATGCCTTCTTATGGTCGAGGAGAAACAGTCAAAATTTTGGGTTTCTGGGAATCAGGCTTCTTTACCGGTGATGGTTTACAGCATTTGATACTGCCTTGCTTTACGTTGGCGTCCATCATGCTGCCGTTGTTTATTCGCCTTATCCGCTCAGAGATGATGGAAGTTTTACAGTCTGAGTATGTCAAGTTTGCATGGGCTAAAGGGATTTCACCTGCGCGTATCTACTTCTTGCATGCACTAAAAAATACGATGTTACCTGTCATCACGGTCGGTGGTGTACAGATTGGTACAATGGTGGCCTATACCATTTTGACTGAGACCGTTTTTCAATGGCCAGGTATGGGCTTCTTGTTCTTAGAAGCTGTTAACCGTGTTGATACTCCACTTATCGTCGCCTATCTGATTGTGGTAGGAGCTATCTTTGTGATTACCAACACCTTGGTTGACCTTATCTATGGTCTTGTGAATCCGACTGTGAAATTAGCAGGGGTGAAATAATGTCTGACTCTACGATGAAATTGGATCAGCATCCGTCCGCTTTACAGCGATTCAAAGCCTCACATTTTTGGCATAGCTTTAAAACGGACCGTATTGCGCAAATTAGTTTTTTTATATTTTTTGTTTATCTACTGACAGCGTTGACGGCGTCATTTATTGCACCCTTTGATCCCTACGATCCTGCTCAAATAGATATTATGGACTCAGAAATTCCGCCCTCTTGGCAAGAAGAGGGCGATGAGCGTTTTGCGCTAGGTACCGATGCCCAGGGTAGGGATATGTTATCTACCATTTTGCATGGTACAAGAGTATCGCTAGTCATTGGACTATGTGCTGTTTTGCTTCAAGCCTTTTTGGGTATTGTTATCGGATTAACCGCTGGCTATTTGGGCGGGCGAGTCGACAGCTTACTGATGCGTATAGCGGATGTGCAACTGTCTTTCTCTACCATGATGGTAGCTATCATTGTGCTAGCCGTTTTCCAAGCAACCTTTGGCACCGAACTTTATCAAGAGTTAGCGATGGTGATGTTGATTCTGGTGATTGGTATTGCTGAATGGCCTCAGTATGCACGTACCATTCGTGCATCCGTATTGGCTGAAAAGAAGAAAGAGTATGTAGATGCAGCGCGTGTGATGGGATTTGGCAAGCTACGTATTATGTTCCGCCATATTTTGCCGAACACGCTTTCGCCTATTTTGGTTATCTCAACAGTGCAGATCGCCAATGCCATTATTTCTGAGGCTTCTTTATCTTTTCTTGGATTAGGTATGCCGGTATCACAGCCTTCATTAGGCTCGCTGATCTCCAGTGGATTTGAGTATATTTTCTCAGGTGCTTGGTGGATTACGGTGATCCCAGGTGTGGTATTGATTCTTCTCGTGCTTGTTATGAACCTATTAGGTGACTGGATGCGCGATGTACTTAACCCAAAACTGTATAAGGGGTAAAACCATGCCTTTGTTAGAAGTAAATAACTTAGAAGTGTGTTTTGGCCTGCGCAGTGGAGCGGTTAAAGCATTACGGGATGTCAGCTTTACACTTGAGCGCGGTGAGCGACTCGGTGTTGTAGGGGAATCGGGTGCCGGTAAATCGGTACTAGGATTCTCTATTCTGAACTTGCTATCACAGCCGGGCTATATATCCGGTGGTAGCGTTCATTTTGATGGTAAAGACTTAGCTAAGCTTTCGGCGTCTGAGCTTAGAGCGATCCGTGGTAATAAAATCTCTATGATCTTCCAAGATCCGATGATGACACTGAATCCGGTGTTGACGATTGGGGACCAGATGATTGAGTGTCTATTGGCTCACCGAAAAATAACACAAGCCGCCGCCAAGGCGATTGCGCTCCAGAAACTAAAGCAGGTACAAATTCCTTCACCTGAAAAGCGACTGGATCAGTATCCGCATGAACTTTCAGGTGGTATGCGCCAACGTATTGTTATTGCAATCGGTCTTTTATTAGATCCCGATATTATCATCGCAGATGAGCCGACAACCGCACTGGATGTAACGATTCAAGCGGAAATCATGGACCTGATGCTCAACCTGTGTGAACAGAATAATGTGTCATTAATTCTGATTACCCATGATTTAGGTGTGGTTTCTCAGGTCACCAAAAAAATGTTGGTTATGTACGCAGGGCGAATTATTGAGCAAGGCCCTACGAAAGAGATCATCAATGATGCCCAACATCCTTATACACAAGGTTTGATGAATGCGTTACCGCAGATGGCTTTACCGGGTAAAAAGCTAAACCAAATTAAAGGTTCGATGCCTCCGCTTCAACGTATTCCAAGCGGCTGTTCATTTAACCCACGTTGCGAGTATGTGATGGAAGTTTGCAAACATAAACTGCCTACCTTTACGCCATCAGGTAATTGTAAAGTCGCTTGCCATTTAGTGGCAGAGCTGAAAAACGATGCTAAAACATTGAGTGAAGGAGTTTAATATGTCAGATCAAACAACTTCACTGGTTCAGATTCGCGATATTTATAAGCGGTTCTCAATCTCAGGGGATCTACTCGATCAATTGCAATTCAAAGGTGGCAAGATTGTACGACATCAAGAGTATGTACATGCCATTAATGGTGTGACACTGGATGTTATGCAAGGTGAGGCATTATGCGTTGTAGGCGAATCGGGTTGCGGTAAGTCAACTGTTGCGCGCACGGTGATGGGGTTGTTGTCTCCCACGGCTGGTGAGATACACTATCGTGGCAAGCGGATCGATAATTTAACCGACCGTGAGATGTTACCTTATCGAAAGCAGATGCAGATGATCTTCCAGAATCCCTATGCATCGCTGAATCCGCGGATGACCATTATTCAAACCTTGCAAGAGCCGATTCAGTTTCATAACCCGTCGTTTTCACCTCTAGAAGTCAGAGATAAAGCTCATGAGGTGATGTTTTCTGTGGGTGTTGATGCGAGTTGGGGAGAGCGATATCCGCATGAGTTCTCAGGAGGGCAGCGTCAGCGTATCAGTATTGCTCGTGCACTAGCTGTTGATCCTGAATTTATAGTGGCTGATGAGCCTATCTCTGCACTGGATGTGTCTATTCAGGCTCAGGTACTCAACCTTATGATGGATGCACAAGAGCAGCGAAACCTCACGTATCTTTTTATTACGCATGATCTGTCTGTGGTAGAGCATTTTGGTACACGCGTTGTGGTGATGTATTTAGGCACTGTTTGTGAAGTGGCCGTCACTAAGAACCTGTTCTCCCAGCCAAGACATCCATATACACAAGCTTTATTGTCTGCGATACCGCGGTTAGAAGATGATCGTCCTGATTATATAAAATTGACGGGCGAGGTTCCGACGCCTGTTAATTTGCCATCAGGTTGCGTCTTTCATGGTCGTTGCCCACATGCAAACGAACGCTGCAAAGGTGAGGTGCCTTCACTTAAAATGCAATCCGATGGCACTCAAGTGGCATGTCATGCGGTTGAAGAAGGCCGAATTTAAAGGCAGTCAATGCCAGAGGGGTAAGATGATTAAAGTATCTAGTCAGTTCGATGCCGGTAATATCGAGGTTGTATCAACTGAAAACTTAGCCGATATACAATTAAAAATTCGTAAAGATAACCAGTCGGATTTTTTTCAATGGTTTTATTTTCGGGTGCAAAACGTAGCCCAACAGACTTTGCGTATGCGACTTGTAAATGCGTCTGAAGCGGCCTATCTAGGTGGTTGGGAAGACTATCAAGCCGTTGCCTCCTACGATCGACGTGAGTGGTTCCGCGTGCCCACTGTTTATGAACAGGGGGAGTTGGTGATCCAACATACACCGGAGCAACAAAGTATCTATTATGCTTATTTTGCACCATACAGCTATGAACAGCACTTGGATCTGGTGGCTGCGGCGGCTCAATCCGACCTGTGTGATATCTTTGATATTGGAACCACACTCGATGGCCGCGATCTCAATCTATTGCGTATTGGCTATGAGCAGGAAGGGAAACAGAATATCTGGGTCACTGCTCGTCAGCACCCCGGTGAAACCATGGCCGAGTGGTTTGTTGAAGGTATGTTAGCTCGATTGCTTGATGAGCATGATGCGCTTGCAGGCCAATTGTTAGAGCACTGTGTTTTTTGGGTAGTCCCTAACATGAATCCTGATGGCTCGGTGCGTGGTCATCTAAGAACTAACGCTGCGGGTGTGAACTTAAATCGAGAGTGGCAAACGCCGTCGATGGCACGAAGCCCTGAAGTATTCTGTGTGATTGAACAGATGAAAAAGCAGGGTGTTGATCTATTCTTAGATATACACGGTGATGAAGCTTTACCTTGTAATTTTATTGCAGGTCAAGCAGGTGCCCCAACCGTTACTGAGGACATATTGGCGGCTGAAGAGCAGTTTAAGCAGGATCTTCGTCGAGCTAACCCCGATTTTCAGACGGTTAGAGGCTATGAACCCGGTAAGTTTGGGCCAGAAACCCTAACGGTAGGTTCTTTCTGGGTAGGCGATTATTTTAAGTGTCCTGCAATGACATTAGAGATGCCATTTAAGGATCACGATGAGCGACCTGATAGTCGTTATGGTTGGTCTGCAGAGCGCTCTATACGTTTAGGGGCATCAATATTAAATCCTATTAATGATTGGTTGATGAAAAAGTCGTGAAGTGCATCCTTCGGTTGTGGTCCGGTATTGAACAGAGGGAATTATGGAACTTCGTTGGTTAGACGACTTTATCGCCCTTGCTCGTACCCGACACTTTTCGCGTGCGGCTGAAGATCAGAATGTGACTCAGCCAACCTTAAGTCGCCGGATTAAACTTCTCGAAGATGAGATGGGTGTCACTCTGATTGATCGGAATACCCTGCCGCTGTCGCTGACCCCGGCCGGAGAGATCTTTCTAGAGGGGGCGGTACGCATGTCTCGGATAGCACGCGAAACAAAATCGCTCTGTCGTGAGCTTCGTCAGCAACAGGAGGAGCGACTAAGGTTTGCGACAACGCAGACACTGTTCCTACTTTTTTATCGTAACTGGTTGCTGCCAGCGTCTGAACGTCATGGTATTGAACTCGATTTAGACCTGACGTCGACAGCTTGGGCTGCCTCCGATTTCGTCACTGCGTTAACTCAAGGGCAGTGTGATTTGGTTTTATGTTACTGGCATCCCTTGATTAACTTTATCCAAGAGTTTGAGGATGAACGGTTTGAGTATCTCGTTGTATGCGATGAAGAACTCATTCCGGTCACTGCAGTGGATGAAAATTTAGCCCCTTTGTACCAGTTACCTGGTAGTAAGCATAACCCGTTACCCTACATCAGTTATCACCAAAACTCTTTTTTACGTCCATTGATCGATCATTCATTATCTAGTGCGATAGATGCCCCTCACTTAATGACGATTAACGAGAATATGCTATCTGTTAGCGTGAAAGCGATGATTAAAGAAGGGTTTGGGATCGGTTGGCTTCCTCATCGGTTAGTCAGTGATAACTTTGCCTATAATAATTTAACAAAAGCGGGGGATTCGCGATGGAACATCCCCTTACAGATTCGGCTCTATCGGTTGCGTAACAGCCAGCGCCCGACATTGAATCCATTTTGGGAAAAAATGAGAGTGGAATTAGCTACTGAAGGTTTAATAGAGAGTTAATAGATGTTAATCCAACCCGATCATAGCTGTGCAGAGGATACCTTGTACCCCTCCCACCTTGAGTCGCTTCAGGCGAAACTAGCTAGTCATCTGGAAACAGAGCAATTCGATACCTTGTTAATTGCGTCAGGAAAGACCCACTATTATTTTTTAGATGATCATTGTTACCCATTTAAAACTAATCCGCACTTTGCGTATTGGGTACCCTTTTTAGAAGGGCTGCCTGAGTGTTGGTTGAGTTTAAAAACTGGCGAAAAGCCACAGCTATTAATCTATTCGCCCGATGATTTTTGGCATATGACGCCTTCACAACCGAATGACAGCTGGTGTCAATATTTTGAGATTGTCCTCTATAGCAAGCTCGATGAAGTTCCAAAGTTACTAAAGAGGACAGGCCGCGTTGCGATAATCGCAGAAGCGGCCTATGAATTTTTGGCAGATACTCATGAGCATAATCCAAAGGGGTTGCTCGATAGATTGCATTTTGATCGTGCTAGAAAAACGCCTTGGGAGCAGTTTTGCTTACGCAAAGCGAATCAGATTGCTGTTAAAGGTCACCGCTCAACCGTTGAAGGTTTTGAGCAAAAACTCAGCGAATTTGCGTTACATCAGAACTATTTGGTAGCGGTAAATCAGCAAGAGTTGTCATTACCCTACAATAATATTATCGCGTTGAATGAACACACCGCGGTGCTGCATTATCAGCATAAAGCGACTGATTCGCCTGAGCAATATCGCTCTCTTTTAGTAGATGCTGGTGCAACCTATGCGGGCTATGCTGCCGATATTACCCGAACGGTTGCTCAGGGTAATCCACTGTTTTCAGCATTATTAGCGGGTGTAGATAGCTTTCAACAGGTGATTCTTGATCAAGTAAAGCCGGGCGTCTCTTTTATTGAGTTGCATAGGTTGATGCATCAGCAACTTTTCCTGCTGCTTAAATCGGTCGGTATTATTAAAACAGAGCTTGCCGCTGAGTCGCCTGAGGCGTTAAGTATTTCGCAAACCTTCTGTCCTCATGGGCTAGGTCATTTGCTAGGCTTGCAAGTTCATGATGTGGGCGGGTGGCAGCAAAATGCGCAAGGGGTGATTGCACCCCCTCCGGCACCTTTTAACTTTCTGCGTCTCACCCGTGTATTAGAACCCGGTTATGTGCTGACAATAGAGCCTGGGCTCTATTTTATTCCAAGTTTGTTAGCTCAATTAAAAAACTCCTCACTCAGTCAGAATATTGATTGGGTGTTAGTGGATAGCTTAACGCCTTGGGGCGGAATTCGAGTTGAAGATAACATCTGTGTTACCGAGTCAGGTCATGAAAACTACACACGAGATGCTTTTCGTTAATTACACTGAGATTTATATATCAGCTAACTACTTTTGTTACTGGGGTAAAACTGGTAATTTGTGATGAGCATTTTAATAGGATTAGTGTTCTCATGAGTCAAAATAACCGCGATTTTCAAGTACCTAACCTAGGGCCTGCGGATCGCACTAATGCCGGTTTTTCGTTAAAAGCGGACATCTCCGAAAAGACATTACATACTCCTAAAAAACAGCCTGCGCCAAGTGGTGGTGGTTGGTTTCAAACCTTCGTACTGGTTTTGTTAACCGCTGCCTCAAGTGGTTTGGGTTATTTAGGCTTTGGTTTGCAGCAAACTGTTGTGGAGCAACAAAGCCGAATCCTTGAGCTTGAGAGCCGTTTAAATGTTGCCAGTGATAACGCTGCTCAATCAGGCCAAACCCTCGAGCAACGTTTGAATGCTTATATCGCGGATGCCACGAGCGATATTCAACGATTAGACGCCAGTGTAACTGAGATTAATAAGATTCGAAAAAGTGCTGAAAAATCGTTGTTGGATCAAGTAAAGACATCGCTTGATCAAACCGCTGCAAAGCAAACATCAGAGATTAAGAGCTATTTAGCTGACCTTGAGCAGTTGAAAGGCGATAAG
This sequence comes from Neptunomonas sp., assembly GCA_036804365.1. Classification (GTDB taxonomy): domain Bacteria; phylum Pseudomonadota; class Gammaproteobacteria; order Pseudomonadales; family Balneatricaceae; genus Neptunomonas. The sequence continues at coordinate 7,617 of DAIRSP010000026.1, forward strand.
CAGGCGTTAGCTGAGGTCCAAAAAAGCCTCGCTGAGAAACTTGCATCCATTGAAAAGCAAGTGGAAACTTCAGCTCAGTTAAAATCCCAACTGGCTGAGAATGAGAAAAACCTTAAGGTTTTGATGAGTGAGTCAGAGCAACATAAAAAAGAGCGGTCCACATTATCAAAACAGAGCCAAGAAACCGATAAATCTATCCGTCAGCAAGTCATGACCCTACAAACGCAAATAGCGATCTTTGAAGAGACGCTTAACGATGAACAAAATCGTCGCCAGACAGCGGATAAGGCGTTAGTGGATAGAGTGCAAAAATTAGAAAAGGTACCAACCTCAACGGTTGATGCAGGTTTATCTAAGCGGGTAGCGAGTAACGAGCAGGCGATCAGAGCGATTGATGGCTCGCGTCGACAAGTTAACAGTGATATCCAATACTTAAAACAGCAACTCAACGCGATTCAGTTGCGCATTAAATAGGCTGGGGTAAAAATGTTGAAAGTGTATGGCACGGTTCAATCAAGAGCAGCAATGGTGCTTGTAGCTTTAGAAATGTTAGGTTTACCTTATGAGCACATTGATATTGCGACCCGTAGCGAAGCGTCCCAGTCAGATGAGTATCGTCAGCTAAACCCTACGGGCAAAGTGCCTACACTCCAAGATGGTGAGTTTGTCCTATTTGAAACCCAAGCAATTCTGTTCTATCTCGCGCGTAAATATGGCAAAGGAACATTATGGGTAACCACGCCAGAGGAGGAAGCGGATCTATGGCGTTGGAGTTTATACATAAGTAATCAGCTTGAAGTTCCCGCTTTGGATCTACTTTTGCAAACCAAATATGCCGGTGGAAACCCAGATCTAATCGTCATTGAGAAAGCGAAGCAGGCGATGCAGCGCTTTTTACCCTTGTTAGAAGAGCAACTCAAAGGTAAAGACTATTTAACAGATGTCTTAACTGTTGCTGACATCCATGGGGCGACGGTGATTGGCTGGGCAAAGGTGGCCGGTTTTGATTTTACGCCTTATCCGAATGTCCATTCTTGGGTTCATCGCATTGCAAACACGCCTGAAAGTAAGAAAGTTTCGGCAATGGCTTAAGTCACTGATCAAAAAATTTGCGCAAAAACTAACCTAGGTGCAAAATATGCGGTTCCAAAATAGTAGGGTGCTAAAAGCGAACCCATGAGGATTCGAACATTTTTTGCAATACGCATAGCTGATGCGGTGGTTAAACAGCTCTCTGGTCATGCCGATGGGCTGTGCGAATACGACCGTAAACTCCAAGTGGATTGGGTTGATTCTGACTACTATCACCTGACATTATGTTTTTTAGGTGATACGGGCTTAGATCAGGTCGATCAATTGGAGCTTTTAGCGAAAGAAGCCTTGGCTGATGCCACTTCATTTCAGGTAAAGCTAGAAAAAATTGATTACTACGAGCTGAGTCCTAGGTTATCTCTGATTGCCGCGCTAGCCGCAGAAAATGAGCAGTTGCTAACGCTACAGAAAACGGTAGCGGATTTAGTAGAGAAAGCTAGAATCCGTAAGGATCCCGGACGCTTTAAACCTCATGTGACCTTGGGTAAGTTGCCCCACAAAAACAAATTCAAACACCCTGACGAATGGCCTTTGTTAGATCTATTTTCATTGGCTGATGCCGTTGTGCTTTTCCAAAGCAAACAGGGTGAGTATGGTTCTGTCTATACACCCTTATTTGAAGTTAAACTTCAGGATCTTTCCTGAAAATACATTGATATCTGAGTATTTATTCTTATGCGCACTCCTGAATTGTTGTCTCCTGCAGGCACACTAAAAAATATGAAATATGCATTCGCCTACGGTGCGGATGCGGTGTATGCCGGTCAGCCTCGGTACAGCTTGCGAGTGCGTAATAATGACTTCAATATGGAAAACCTTGCTGATGGTATTAACATCGCGCATCAACAAGGGAAAAAGTTTTTCTTAGCCAGCAATATCCTACCTCACAATAGCAAGTTAACCACGTACATAGATGACCTTCGCCCGGTGATAGAGATGGGCCCTGATGCGATTATCATGTCAGATCCTGGTTTGATTATGCTTGTGAAGGAACACTTCCCTCATATGCCAATTCATCTGTCAGTACAAGCGAATACGATGAACTGGGCCTCGGTTAAATTCTGGCACCAAGCGGGGATAGAGCGAGTTATACTCTCGCGTGAACTATCGCTAGATGAGGTGGCTGAAATACGCCAGCGTTGTCCTGAGATGGAAATAGAGGTATTTGTTCACGGTGCGCTATGCATTGCCTATTCGGGGCGTTGTTTGCTTTCAGGTTATATCAATAAACGTGATCCAAACCAAGGTACCTGCACTAATACATGCCGTTGGAAATATGATGCGCATGAAGCTAAACAGGATGATTCAGGTGATATCATTGCTGTTCAATCTTTTGATCCATCCGAGACAAGTGTGCAGCCTGATTTAGGTGTCGGAGCGCCTACAGATAAAATCTTTTTGCTGCAAGAGGAGACTCGGCCGGGCGAGTTTATGCCTGCATTTGAAGATGAGCATGGCACCTATATCATGAACTCCAAGGATCTGCGCGCCATACAGCATGTTCATCGCTTGGCAGAGATGGGAGTGGACTCACTTAAAATCGAAGGCCGTACTAAATCACATTACTATGTTGCGCGTACGGCTCAGGCTTATCGTAAAGCGATTGATGATGCTGTTGCGGGTAAGCCTTTTGATATGAACCTAATGGATGAGCTTGAGAACTTAGCAAGCCGTGGCTACACCGAAGGCTTTTATCGCCGTCATGTCCACGATGAATACCAAAACTACGAAAATGGTAATTCAATCGGTGTTCATCAGCAGTTTGTAGGCGAGGTTCTTGGTTACAATACTCAAACAGGCATGATGGAAATCGATGTAAAAAACCACTTTAAAGTGGGTGATACTCTAGAGTTGATGACGCCGAATGGTAATCGTAAGTTCAAACTTGATAGCCTGATTAATAAAAAAGGCGAGTCGGTAGGGGTTGCGCCAGGTTCAGGTCATGTGATGCAGATTCCTATCGATGTTGATGCAGATATGACCTATGCATTGTTAATGCGTGATCTTCCCAATGCACCGGGCAACAACTAAAGGTTAGGAACTAAAGAAAAGGTGCTTTTAGCACCTTTTTTAATCTCTTATGACACCCATTCGTAAAGATAAATATAATTTTGGTACGGCATTACGCCCATTTTCTTTTCCGGTTGCTTTAATGGCCTGTGGAACCGGTATTTCGCTTGCTTGGGTACAAGGGTATCACTCAGTGTTGGCTTTGCTGGGCATATTACTCGGCGGTGTTTTACTGCAGGCGGGTGTTAATCTGATCAATGACTTCTCCGACCTGACACAGGTTAAGGGGTTAAGTCCAACACAGCAAGCGGCAATTCGACGTAATTTTAAATTAGGCATGGGTTGCTTTGCCGGTGCAGCATTAATTGGCCTAGGGTTCATTTACCAGTTGGGGATCTCATTTGCATTCCTTTGCTTAATTGGCTTGGCAGGCGCTTTAGGCTATACGTTGCAACCTGTAAATTATAAAAATAGAGGCTTAGGCGTCATCCTTGTTTTTTGGCTCATGGGTGTGCTCATGATTGTCGGCAGCTATATGGCGATGGGCGCTCAGTGGGATAGTCAAACGGCCTGGATCAGTATCCCTATCAGCTTACTGGTATCGCAATTACTACTCAGTAATGAGTTGCGTGACTTCGAAGCAGATAAGCATTTAAATATAAACACCTTGGTAGTAAAAATTGGGTATCAAAAAGGGGTCCAACTCTACCGTTTTATATTATTGGCCGTTGCATTTTCTGTTCTGATTCTAGCCAGTGTCTTTAAGATGCCTGGTTTACTGCTGGCTCTGCTTTCGTTTGGGTTAATTCCCGCGTTGCTCAAGCTCTTGCAATGCTCTCCAGAAGAGCGTAAACCTCTGACTCCGGGTACGGGCCGACTTTTGATGGTTTTTGGCTTACTGTTCAATCTGGGTGTTTTAATAGGTTAAAGCTAACTATTTAACCTAAGAGCAATCAGTCATGCTCGCTTGAGCAGCAAATGCACGGTTGTTTTAGCAATACTGACTAGATCTTCAGGATTAACATAGATGCCATCGTTAAATAACCGGCAGAGTCCATGCAAGGAAGCCCATGTGGATTGAGCTATCCTCAATGCCGGTTCCTCTTGGCTAAAAATAGCTTGTTCCTGAAGTTTCTCTATCCAATCAACCCAGAGTCTAAAACTGCTTTTTGAAGTCACACGCAAAGTATGTGTCGGGTTGCCCACCTTCCAAATATCTCGCCCAAACATCAGGTCATAAGTTTCAGGGTGCTGATTGGCAAACTGGACATAGGTAAGAACATATTTTTCAAAAAGGGCTGCTGGGGCAAGATCAGGAAACTCTTCAGAAAGGCTACGTACGGCATCGTCTTGCAATAAAAAACCTTGCTCGGCAATCGCACAGAGCAGCTCATTTTTATCTTTGAAATGGTGATAGGGTGCCATGCGTGATACCCCAACCTGATCGGCCAGTTTACGCATTGATAAACCTTCCAATCCTTTTTCACGAATGATATCCGTTGCGCTGCTTAACAGCGTTTGGCGTAGATCCCCATGATGATAATTTTTCTTCTCTTTGTTCATCGCGGCAATCTATCAAGCAATCTTGACACTGTCAAAAATACCTATTATCTTGACGCTGTCCAGATAATAAAAAAGGTAACGATATGTCTGTTCTGCCATTTGAACTCAGTGTGAAAGATCATATTGCCCATCTAAAGCTAAATCGTCCTGATGCATATAACACGATGAATAAAGCATTTTGGCAGACCTTTGCTGAGAGCATTCAACAAATAGATATCGATGCCGAAGCCCGTGTGCTAGTGATCTCTTCTACGGGTAAGCACTTTTGTGCAGGTATGGATTTAGAAATATTTACCCAGCCGGATCCAAGTTTGTTTGGAGGCGAAGCAGGAAGACGAGCAGAGGCGATGCGCCGTTTGGTGCTATCACTTCAAGCCTGCTTTACTGTATTAGAAAGCGTTCGTATCCCTGTAATCACTGCAATACAGGGAGGGTGTATTGGCGGAGCGCTTGACCTAGTTTGTGCGGCAGATATGCGTTATTGCACAGAGGATGCGTTCTTTACCGTTAAAGAAACGGAGTTAGGCATGACGGCTGATTTGGGAACATTACAACGTCTCCCAGGATTAATTCCATCTGGACTAGCGCGTGAATTAGCTTATACCGGAAGAGAATTTAGTGCTCATGAAGCCTACCAAGCGGGACTGGTTAATCAGGTGTTTAGCGATCAAACAGCTATGCTTGAAGGAGTATTCGAGATAGCTAGACAGATAGCCAACCGTTCTCCTTTAGCTGTAACGGGTTGCAAACAGATGATTAATTATTCGCGTGATCATAGTCTAGTCGATAGTCTGAATTATATGGCGACTTGGCAAGCAGGGATGTTTCAGCCAACCGACATGATGCAAACCTTTAAAGCGAAAATGGCAAAAGTATCACCTGAATTTGAGCCATTACGCACAATTAAGCAGCCTTTTTCAGCTGAATAAATGTTGAACAAAATAATAATCAAGAGATAACACCATGACTCATGCAACTTACCCTCACTTACTCGAGCCTTTAGATCTTGGATTTACGACATTGAAAAATAGAGTGCTGATGGGCTCTATGCATCTGGGTCTGGAGGAGGCACCGAATGGCTTTGAACGTATGGCTGCTTTCTATGCCGAACGAGCGAGAGGCGGCGTTGCTTTGATCGTGACCGGCGGGATTGGCCCCAACGCTGAAGGGGCTGTGCACTCTGCGGCCGCCCTCATGGCATCTGAAGCTGACGCCGAGCATCATAAAGTCGTTACCGATGCGGTGCATGCAGAGGGTGGCAAAATCTGTATGCAGATTCTACATACAGGCCGTTATGCTTATAACCCAAAGCTGGTTGCGCCGTCACCTGTCCAAGCACCGATTAACCCTTTTCCACCGCATCCGCTAACAGAGGATGAAATAGAGCAGCAGATTCAAGACTTTGTTCGCAGTGCAAGCCTAGCGAAAAAAGCGGGATATGATGGCGTTGAAATTATGGGGTCGGAAGGGTATTTACTGAATCAATTTATCGTATCACGTACCAATCAACGGGATGATGAGTGGGGTGGTGACTTCGAAAATCGCATGCGTTTTCCTGTTGAGATTGTTCGGCGCGTTAGAGAGGCCGTAGGTACAGACTTTATTATTATCTATCGCCTTTCGATGCTCGACTTAGTTGAGGGGGGGAGCTCTAAAGAGGAAATAGTGGCACTAGGACAAGCAGTTGAAAAGGCCGGTGCAACGATTATCAATACAGGCATAGGCTGGCATGAGGCGCGCATCCCAACGATAGCAACCAAAGTTCCAAGAGCTGCATTTACATGGGTAACAGCTAAAATTAGAGAATCATTAACCGTGCCGGTGATTACCTCTAACCGTATCAATATGCCGGATGTTGCCGAAGCTGTGCTCGCACGCGGTGATGCTGACATGGTTTCGATGGCGCGCCCATTCTTGGCCGATCCAGAATTTGTTTTGAAGGCCGAAGAAAATCGCGCCGATGAAATTAATACCTGTATTGGGTGTAACCAAGCGTGTTTGGATCATATCTTTGCCGGAAAGCTAACCAGTTGTCTGGTCAATCCCAGAGCGTGCCATGAAACAGAGCTTGTTTTAATGCCAGCTCAAATGGCAAAGAGAGTTGCCGTGGTAGGTGCGGGTCCAGCAGGACTAGCCTGTGCAACGACAGCGGCTCAGCGTGGCCATAAAGTCACCTTGTTTGATTTAGCTAGTGAAGTAGGCGGCCAATTTAATATAGCCAAACGGATTCCCGGAAAAGAAGAGTTTTACGAAACGATTCGTTACTTTGCTAAACAACTGGAGCTAACGGGTGTTGAGCTGCAACTGAATACGCGCGTCACGTCAGAAATGCTTCGAGAGGCTGGTTATGACGAGATCGTTATCGCAACGGGTATTACACCTAGACTGCCTGATATTGAAGGTATTTCTCATCCGAAAGTCTTGAGTTATCTGGATGTGATGAACGGGGCTGATGTAGGGGCAAAAGTGGCCGTGATTGGCGCGGGTGGTATTGGTTTCGATATTAGTGAAGTCTTAGTTCATAGGGGAGAAGCAACGAGCCAGAACATCCCAGCGTTTATGAAACAATGGGGTGTGGATATGAGTCTAGAGTCTCGAGGGGGCGTAGAAGAGGTAATCCCTCATATGGAAGCGCCCGCGCGTCAAGTGTTCCTTCTACAGCGAAAAAAGTCCAAAGTAGGAGCCAACTTAGGTAAAACCACGGGTTGGATTCATCGAGCTGATTTAATCAATAAAGGTGTAACTATGCTCAGTGGATGTGAATATCAAAAAATTGACGATCAAGGATTGCACCTTACAGTGGCTGGTCAGCACCAGTTATTGGCAGTTGATAATGTGATTATTTGTGCCGGTCAAACGCCTTGTCGTGCGCTTGCTGATGAGTTAGAGGGGTTATCAGTGCACCTGATAGGAGGGGCTGATGTTGCCGCTGAATTGGATGCTAAACGCGCTATTAATCAAGGTACTCGTTTAGCCTACCAACTTTAGAACGTATCTGCCCTGAGTCAGCATCCCTTTGGGTGCTGGCTTAGGGTCGTTATTCCCGCAGTATTTAAATTTTTAAGCTACGACTATAGCCCAACCCCGCCTCCCCAATATTTTGGTGTATAATCCCGAGCATCGGTTAATCCGAAAACTATAATGACACTATGAACCTGAGTGGAGAGCCTTGAATGAGCGTAATTCGCCAAGACGATTTCATCAGCAGCATCGCCGATGCGCTGCAGTTTATCTCCTATTACCACCCGATCGACTTTGTTAAAAGTGTGCACGAAGCTTACTTAAAAGAGCAGAACCCAGCTGCTAAAGATGCGATGGCACAGATCCTGATTAACTCGCGCATGAGTGCTGAAGGCCACCGTCCTATTTGTCAGGACACGGGTATTGTGACAGTGTTCTTAAAAGTTGGGATGAATGTTCAGTGGGACGCCAAAATGAGTGTCACTGATATGGTTAACGAAGGCGTGCGTCGCGCATATAACCATCCTGATAACGTTTTACGTGCCTCTATATTGGCTGATCCTGCTGGGAAGCGTACCAATACCAAAGACAATACACCTGCTGTTATTCACTACGAAATTGTTGAGGGTGATGAGGTTGAGGTTCATGTTGCGGCTAAGGGCGGCGGATCTGAAAATAAATCTAAGATGGTGATGTTAAATCCATCTGACAGCATTGTTGACTGGGTTGTTAAAACGGTACCAACCATGGGCGCTGGCTGGTGTCCGCCAGGCATGTTAGGTATCGGTATCGGCGGTACCGCTGAAAAAGCGGCAGTATTGGCTAAAGAGTCTTTGATGGGCTCTATTGATATTCATGAACTGCGCGAGCGTGGTCCACAAAACCGTATTGAAGAGCTCCGTTTGGAGATTATGGATGCGGTGAACGCGTTAGGTATCGGTGCTCAAGGTTTAGGTGGTCTGACCACAATCCTCGATGTAAAAATCATGGATTACCCAACACATGCAGCGTCTTTGCCTGTGTGTATGATTCCGAACTGTGCGGCAACTCGTCATACCCATTTCACGCTCAATGGTAATGGTCCAGCAATATTGACCCCACCAAGCTTAGAAGACTGGCCAGAAGTAACATTTGAAGTCGGTGCGAATACGCGTCGTGTCAATTTAGACACTATTACTCCAGAAGATGTAAAAGAGTGGAAAGTTGGCGAAACCGTACTCTTAAACGGTAAAATGTTAACCGGTCGTGATGCTGCGCATAAGAGAATGGTTGAGATGCTCAATAAGGGCGAAGAGCTACCTGTTGATCTTAAAGGCCGTTTCATTTACTACGTTGGCCCAGTTGACCCAGTCCGTGATGAGATTGTGGGACCTGCGGGTCCGACCACATCGACGCGTATGGATAAATTCACTCGTCAGATTCTAGAATCAACCGGCTTGCTCGGTATGATAGGTAAGTCTGAGCGTGGACAGGTGGCTATCGATGCTATCCGTGATAACGGAGCGGTATACTTAATGGCTGTCGGTGGCGCGGCTTATTTGGTGTCTAAAGCGATTACAAGCTCTAAAGTGCTCGCCTTCCCAGAGATGGGAATGGAAGCTATTTATGAGTTTGAAGTTAAAGATATGCCAGTGACCGTAGCGGTCGATGTGCATGGGGAATCGGTGCACAACACCGGCCCTGCGAAATGGAAAGAGATTATTGCTAAGCAGGTGTAATTTCTAACCACAGGAAAAAAGCGACTACTTCAAAAGGGTCGCTTTTTTTATATCTCTGCATCACGCAGGGTGTTGATTACGCGATTGCCACCTAGCGTTTTAGCTTCTCTACAGGCGTTAACGGCGTGCTCAATAAATTCAGTTTGGGAATAATCAATCTCCCCTTTAAAAGTCGCTAAACCCACACTTGCTGTGACCCTTAAGCAGTTCTTTGTTCCTACATGTTCAAGATCAAGAGCTTCGATATCTTTACGAATCTTCTCTGCAATAGATTGAGCAACGTTATTCGGAGTAATTGGCAGTAGCAGTGCCAATTGGTCAGCATTATATCGAGCTATTAAATCTCGATGTTTTCGTTTGTGAAGCGCCAATACAGGACTGATTCTTGCTAAAACCCAGTCTGCTCGTTCTAACCCGAAAGTGTCCACAAAGCGCTTGAAGTGGTCAATCTCAATGATTAGCATCGAAAGAGGTGTTTTCTTCCTGCCGCTTAATTCCCACTCGGCAGATAGGGTTTCATTTAGCATTTTTCTGTTAGCAAGCGCTGTTACAGGGTCATTTCTTTGCGATGTAGAATAGTTTTGGGTCACTTGCAGAAGTGCAATAGCCAAGCATGAGATAAGCCCTCCTAGTGCAGGCGCTAAGGGTAGCCAGTAGCCAAAGTGCAGCGCAATAGTGGGTAAGGTGAGCAATAGCAGAGTGCCGCTTCTTGTTAGAAAAAGGGGTGTTTTACGTTGCTTAAATAAAAACAGCGCCATATAGGCGAAGCTCGTTATCAATAGTGCATAGGAGAGTCCCCAAATCGCTAAAATGGGTGTCAGTAGACTTTCATTTTTCAGACTGTCGTAAAGGCTTGCTTGAAAGAGAGTCGAGGATATGGCGCCTTGAGCTGTCATATACTTAGCTTCTAACCCAACGGCTTCGATACCCACAAATACAACTTTATCTTTAAAGAGTGTGGGGCTTATTCGATGCTCTAAGAGATCGATAAAGCTGTAGGTTGGATAGCGGGTATTATTTTTGAGCGCTGGAATAAGCACTTCATAGTCTCTAATCCATTTGTGCTTAATACCTAATTGAGGTTTGGGAGAGATTCTACCCGGTAAAAAAGGACTATGGCTCAGGGCATCCTGCCTAGCGGCTAAACCGAAAGCGGGTAAAGAGGGAGCATCGAGCCCCGCTTTAAGATAAACACGGCGCACGGTTCCATCGGAATCTATGGGTATGTCAACATGCCCAAATGTGGCATTTGGGATTCCAGTAAGGGATCTGAAAGGGTATAGCAGTTGACCGTTTTCGGGAAAGAGAGGAAGAGTGACTTGGTTGAAGAGTTTAAAGGCCTCAATAAGGCTTTTATCGCCCGAAAGGTCATGGATATCCGGATCTATAAAAGCAATATTGTAGGCTAGTTTGTTAACTTGGGCCTCGGATAGTTGTTTTAAAAGCTGGGCATGAACCTTTCTAGGCCATGGCCAGCGACCGAGTGAAGCAATGCTTTTCTCATCTATCTCAATGAGTACGATTCCAGCGGCGCTATTGGTTTCAGAGGAAGGGGTTAAGTCATAAAGCGCGTTATCGAGGCTGTTGAGTAGAGGTGTCATAGCAATAGCAATGGCTACAACTAAGCAACAGATAAAATTAACATCTTTATGACGTAACAGGCCCATATTCTAAACCGACCTACAAAAGGAGTATGCCAGTAATTACGCCCATAAAAATAATGGGTAGGTAATTATCAATGGGTACTTTGACTTGTTGAACGCTGGACCAGCCACCTGCAAAATTATCTGCATCAAAACCCCTGACTCGCATGAAGTAGGTACCGGCTTTGGGTTTGGGCAGTTTTGCCTCGGCACTCGTGATCTCTTGTTCAACAACAATCTCGTTAAAGTCAATGTCACTTGCGAGTTGTATTTGATATTTGCTAGATACGGGATCGTTTTGCCAAGCAAAGCCGAGCGTAGTTTCGTCGTTAGTGGGTTCTTGTAATGCGGGTGTTGCCGGTACAGGTCGGACTTTTATTTTGGTGGCATGACCTGTTGGGCCGACTTTACCCTCAGCGGTTACGCTCGTCACCCGCCAAAAGTAATCCCCCGGCACAGGAATAGGGTGGGTTATGTGTGTGTTATCTGTGGGTGCCGACTTGACCACAGGCTGGGAGAATGTTTCATCTTGAGCTAACTCAAACAGATATTCAGCCGCGCCCTGCGGTTTTGTCCATTCAAAATTGACCTCGCCAGCGTAGACTGGGGTCTTGCTTAGTGGAGATTGTAGTGCAGGTGGGAAGGGGTGGGCGTCGATATTAAAAGCCTGAATCGACTCAAGTCCTTGCAGACCGACATTATCAATGGCACGCACTCTAATCCAATACTGCCCATCTTCTAATTCGACAGGTAGGTTTAGTTTTGGCTGGGATGCAATGTTGTCGAATTGAATAGTTTTAAACGCTTCGCTCGTAGATATTTGAGTACGATAAATAGATGCGTTATCAATGGCTTTCCAATAAACTCGTTCAGGCAGGTAACGAACTGTATCTAGAGGCTTTATCTCTGGAGCGGCTAACAAACGTCTGGGCTTGGCCGGTGGGCTATCTTTCTTAGTGAGCGTGCCAAATGAGGCGTTAACTCTGGTTTTACCTTTAGGGTTGGCAACATCTATCTTGCCTTGCGTAACTTCTGCAAGTGTTTGCTCTGCATCTGAGCGGACCCGATATATCGTGCCTCGTGTGGTGGCAAACGCTGCGGGAGTTTCTATCACAAAGTTTGAACCCTTTTGCTTTTTTGGGTTGGCTCGAATCTCTACTTCACCTTGATTTAAAATAACCTTGATATCACTCAGCTTTCTTTTATTACCAATCAACATCGCTTTGTTAATCAGAAGCTGACTTTCTTCGTTCAAGAGCAACTCGGTACCATCTTCAAAACCTAGCAAAGCACTGGAATCTTCACCGGTGACCAATTGTTCTCCTTCGCGAAGCACCATATTGTCGGCTGCGAGCTGGTTCATTTGTTGAGCATTAAAATGCTTAACCGAGCCTGATACCTGAATTAGCCTAATGCCAGCTTGCCTCTGATTCACCAGTGAAGCGGGAATTTTGATTGTGGTACCGGCGGCCATTAAGCGATCATTCTTAACACCGTTTAGGTGGGTAATCTCTTGCCAGCTCCGCCAATCTGTTAATAGTTGATGAGAGATTCCCCAAATATGCTCACCTGGCTGTAGTTTATATTGCCAATACTCTTCTTTGGCTTGAAGCGAGGAGCTAACCAATAAAGTAATAAACAGTGTGGTGGCTGATAAAAGAATATGTTTAATTCGGGATACAGATTGGATCATTGGGTAACCCTCTTGTCCATATGAGGTTAATTTTGAGGCTATTGAGTGTGTTGCAGCTCTTTATTTTTAATACAGCCAATCAGTTTTAATTCAATATCAGCCCAGTCTAAAGGTTTTTCGCTAATGATCTCAATTCTAGAGTCTCGACGCCAACTGATGGGTTGGATGTTCATGTCATTCTGGATGCGATTATAAAATACCCAAGTATTACCTAATCGAAAAACGCCTTTCAGACGCCAAATTGGATCAATCTCAGTTAATAGCTGATTGAGTTTGTCATGATCGAATTGATCGTTGCAATGAAAAATCCAACCACAACTACTGCCTTCACTATTAGTGTGTTCGAGTCTGACAGGCTGACCAGATTGGGCGAGATAAAGTTGTGCTAACGGTGCTGTCGTCGCCTTGATATTCGAAGATGCGTGCGATCCCACTTCAGCCTGCTTATCTAAGTGTAGTGCATCAATGAAATTAAGAGGGAATCGACCTTGCTCGGTTTTGTAAACCAGCTGCTTGGAAGGAAACATATGAGTGGAAAGATCATAGGCTTCATCAATTTGGTTTTGGGTGGCAAGGTCACACTTATTGAGTACGATGATATCGGCTAGGTTAAGTTGGTCAATAAATGTCGGGTGTTGCAAGGTAGCAGGTTGATCGACAACACGAGGATCGACTAGGCAAATGACACTTCGGACATCCAAAACCTCTTTGAAGCTTGGGCTTTGTAATATATCCATAATACCCGCAGGGTGACCTAATCCTGTGGGTTCTATAATGACCCGATGAGGCTTTGTTTTTCGAATAAGCTGAACAAGGTTAACCGACAAAGCCGGCCCTAGTGCACAGCAGACACAACCGCCGGTGAGTTCTTTAACTTGAATGCCATTAACCGTTTCTATCGCCGTTTGATCAATGCCCACTTGACCAAATTCATTAACAACGATTGCCCACACTTCACCGTCAGGCTTTTGGGCGATCAGGTGGTTAAGCGCGGTCGTTTTGCCTACACCTAAAAAGCCAGTAATGATGGTCGTTGGGATATTGGCGATCATAGTATTCAATTTTGCGTCTATTTGAACACTATTGTCGCCTAGTTTTGCCTGACCGGCCAGCCTTTACTTATTAGCCTTTTCTCTGAGTTCTGTTTGAGCAGCGAGATAGGCAGGCATTGGACCTTTATCCTCGTAAATCTCTTCACCATCTTCGACACGAATCACTTCGTCCCCTGCGACGTATGGCATACGCGCTTCTAATTCATTGAGTGCTTCATGAATTAACGTAGCCGTTACCTCTTCCAGCGGCAGTTTATAAACCTTAGCAAGTGCCTGCAGTCTGATCAGATCATTTTCAAAAATCGATACGGCTAACGGGACCTGTTGGTTAGCTTTTGCTGCATGGTCTTGCCACGTGATGAGTAGTTTTGACAGACTTTGGCTTCCCATAAGAACTCCGTTTTTAACAAGGATATAGATTTAGTTTAGCGGTAAATAGAAAGAATACCTTTATACTAAGGTTTTTATTTTAGTAATGATTGCTAATAATTTTAGTGCGAATTTAGGATACAGCAGATGGCCGATATTAAAATTGTTGTGGGTAGTACCTACGGTAATGCACAGACAATGGCAGAGGACGCGGCGGCTCAGTTAACTGCGATGGGACATAGTGTCGTTATATTGATGAAAGCCAAATTGAGTGACCTGTTAGTCAATGATTATGATCATCTGCTCGTCTGTACTGCTTCAATTGGCGAAGGTGAGATCCCTCAAAACTTGATCACCCTATATAACGACCTAGACGCCGCAGGCCATTCTTTTGATGATAAGACCTATTCAGTCATTGCCCTAGGTGATAGTTCGTACGAGTATTTTGCCAGAGCGGGTGAGTTGTTTGATGAACTCTTAGCCAGTACCAAAGCAAAGGCGTCAATTGACACTCTATTTTTGGATGCGTGTGAGATGAGCGAGGCTGAGGACCTGTTGTTCGACTGGGTGCAAAGACTCGAGAGTTGTTTCTAGATTAATTTATCTAGTAGGTATCGGTGTTTTTACGCAGCCACTCAGTAAACTTTGCGCTAGGTAGGGGCTTACTAATTAAATAGCCCTGTAACTGATCGCAGTTTTCGCGGCGTAAAAATACTTTTTGCTCCTGTGTCTCAACACCTTCTGCACAGACACTTAAGCTTAGACTGTGACTAAGAGCGATAACAGCACGGGCAATAGCTTCATCGTTAGGGTCATCGGGTATATCACGTACCAGGGATTGATCTATTTTAACCTTTTGTACCGGTAGCATTTTTAAGTAACTTAATGAGGAGTAGCCGGTACCAAAGTCATCTAACGCCAACCTAATACCTAAGCCACGAAGTTTATAGAGCACAGGCTTCGCGGCATCCGCATTTTTCACAACGATGTTTTCGACAATTTCTAATTCGAGCCGATCCGGCTCAATACTGTATTTTTCTAACATGCTGGAAACAAAGGCAACGAAGCCGTGGCTTAGGATCTGTTGCCCTGCAATGTTAACGGCCATTCTAAAATGCGGAAAACCCGCTTGTTTCCATTCTGCAAGCTGCAAGCAGGCCTGCTCTAAAACCCAGTTACCCACTTTGGTCATCAGACCAATCTCTTCGATAATGGGTAAAAATGTGGCAGGAGACATCAGACCTTCACTTGGATGTTGCCATCGAATGAGAGCTTCAGCTCCGGAAATCTTTCCTGTGCCTGCATCTATTTGTGGTTGGTAGAATACTCTAAACTGATTTAACTCTAGGGCTTGGCGTAGCTCTGGTTCCAACTTTACCCACTCTTCAATCCGTTGGGTTTGCTCCTCTTTATAGAAGGAGTAGTTGTTACGCCCTAAGTCTTTAGCTTGATGAACGGCAGTATCGGCATTTTTGATTAAGGTTTCACTATCAAAACCATGTTCAGGGTAAAGGGTGATACCAATACTCGCCGTGGTAAAAAAGTTATGTCCTTTTAAATCTAACCCATCTTCTAAAGCGGATACGATACGCATAGCAATCTGTTCAGCTTGTCCCTGATGGGTGCAATTTGTGATCATGACTGCAAATTCGTCGCCACCCACTCGGGCTAATAAACTATTCTCTTCAGAGGCCAAAATCTTGCTTAATCGATGAGTGACTTGAATTAGCAGTTGATCCCCTGCTTGATGCCCTAGAGTCTCGTTTACATGTTTAAACCTATCTAGATCAATCATGAAAACCGCAATGCGTTTTATGCTTTCTTGGTGCTGAATGGCGTGATCTAAGAGAACTTTAAAGAGCTTGAGATTGGGGAGGTCGGTTAGCGTGTCATGCTGGCTCATATGACGCACTTTGGCCTCGGACTCGCGTATATCAGTCACATCAGCCGCTACGCTAACAAAATGGGTTATATCGCCCAAGGTATTATAAACGGCGTTAACATTGAGCCACTGAGGGTATTGCTCACCATTTTTTCGGCGGCTATGAATTTCGCCCTTCCAAGAACCATCTGTTGAAATTGCGTCAAAAATTTTATGGTAGACCCGTTCATCTGAAAAAAGGGACGGAACAGCTCCAATCAACTCGTCACGTGAATAGCCTGTCATTTCGCAGTAAGCACGGTTGATATCAACAATCGTATGATCCTGATTTGTGACCATAATGCCTTCGCTTGTTGAAGCAAAGGCGATACCGGCTAGTTCTAATTGCGCGTAGGCTTCTTTCTCTTTAGAGATATCGAGAATAATGCTGTTAATTCGCTTTAATCTATTTTGGGGATCACGTTCTGCACTTGAAGCAAAGTGTACCCATTTAAATCGACCATGACCGTCAGATAAACGACATTCTGTTGTCCAAAGCTTACTGGCCTGATCATCTCTTGCTAGGTAACGACGAAAAGTATCGCGATCATCTGGATGGAGATGGCTCCAAAATACCTTAAAATCTGACAAAACCTCTTCGGCTGTAATACCGCAGAGTGTCTGAATTCCCTCGCTGATATAGGTAAAGTAAGGCTGTTGTTCCGCGGCGAACTCTATTTGTACGACGACTCCCGGCATCGAGGCAGCGATATGTGAAAATCGTTCTTCTGAAG
>DAIRSP010000027.1:0-23558 GCA_036804365.1 Neptunomonas sp.
TCCTGCACAATACAGGAGGATATTAACGTTATTCTCGCTCATGAAACGTCTCATGTGCTTAACAAAGATAATCTGACTCGACTGTTCCTTTCGTTGGCATGTTGTTATATGCCGAAGAAAATGGCCCATATGATTCAGTCTCAATATGTACTTGCTACCGAGAAAATCGCAGATCAATACGCCACAACTGTTTCGGACGGTACAGATGTCGCCACTACCTTAGTTAAGGTAGCCAAACTAAGAATGATGAATCTTACCGGTGTGGGTGCCTATTTCTGGGACCAAAATGAGCTTAGTCAGCGGGTATATCAACTTCTGTCACCAACACCGAACTCCCTGTTAAGAAGCGTACCGAGTCTCCTATGTGTGTTGATGGGCTCTGTTTTATCAATCAGCCTTATCGACGTACTGCACCATTTATTTGATTCTTTTATTTAATGTTTAAACAAGGGTAGCCAATGCTAACAAAGCAACGAATATTCATGCTAAGAAAACCGATCCTCGGTCGGTTTTTAGGGGGGGGACTCCCCAGATTTCTGAGCCAGAACCTATCAAGAATCTGTCTTGTGTTTATCTCCATGATCGTCAGTGGAACCGCTTTTGCCCACGGTGTAGATGACAACACCCGTAGCTTTCTTCAGATGAATACGGGCGTGCAATTTGTACCGTTTTTGTACATTGGCGCAAAACATATGATCACTGGCTACGACCACATACTATTTTTGGTCGGTGTCATTTTCTTTCTGTTTAGAAGCAAGGATGTCCTTCTGTACGTCAGTTTGTTCACGCTAGGCCACAGCATAACCTTGATGACCGGTGTGCTGGCGAGCATTCAAGTAAATCCCTATTTGATCGATGCGATCATCGGTCTTTCGGTCTTTTATAAGGGGTTTGATAATTTAGGCGGCTTCCAACGTATACTGGGCTTCCAGCCAAATACCAAGGCGGTGGTACTGATTTTTGGTCTGTTCCACGGCTTTGGTTTGGCTACTAAATTACAAGAGTTCCACATCCCTGAAGAGGGGTTGCTGACCAATCTTATCGCCTTCAATATTGGTGTTGAACTTGGGCAGTTTGCGGCGTTGGCTATTGTCTTGATTTTAATCGCGGCGTGGCGACACTCTTCCTCATTCAAACGTTTTGCGACCATTACCAATGCGGGGTTGATGGCGTGCGGTGTGATGCTCACAGGTTTTCAATTAACAGGATATTTTGCAGGCTAATCTTATGACAACAGAACAGATCTCCTCTTCAAGCCTTTGGAAAGCGACTGCGGGTGCCGTGGTTGTAGGGTTAGTGCTTTTGGTTACGACCATTCTTCCTGCTGAATACAACATTGATCCAACCGGTGCTGGCAAAGCGATGGGGTTAACCGAACTGTCGCCTGAAGCTCTGGCTGAGAAAAAGGCTTCAGCTGATCAAAACCAACCTAAATCGATATCAAACTCAGCCGGCGAAGCCGTTCAATTTGTGATCCCTCCACAGAGTGGGTTGGAATACAAGATGACCATGGCCGAAAGTGATCAAGTTGATTATGAGTGGGCGACCAATGGGGTGGCTGTGTATGTTGATATGCACGGCGAACCCAAAGGCGATACCACGGGTTACTTTAAAAGCTACACTATCGCTACGGTTTCCGATATGAAAGGCAGTTTTATTGCTCCTTTTGAAGGTAGTCACGGTTGGTATTTTCGTAATGACACTGACCAACCGGTTCAGGTACAGCTGTTCTTTAATGGCCAGTATCAAAACCCGCACATGCTTTAATACATTAATATAGGAAATTAAGATGAAAAAATTGATGGCAACAGCACTACTGTTAACAAGTGTAGCTTCGTCAGGCGTTTGGGCACATGGAAGCCATGGCGTTGTTGGTGAAGATGCGGCAAAAGCGTCGGCGGCTCGCACTGTGCAGAAAATGACGTTTCAAGACATGGGTTTTGAAGCAGGTAAGCTGGACGAAAGCTGGCAGTCCCTGAAAGCTGACCAAATCAAACTGGTCAAGAAAGATGACGAGTCTTATGTATATGCAGTAACGAACAATAAAAATAATCAAACCCTTTACGTAACGATCATGGCGAGCGGCGCTGCGGTCGAGGCAAGCTTTAGTCAGTGAGCGGATAAGCACCCTATCTAAGGTAGGGTGCTTTTAACGAGCAAAGCTAAAAATATCAAACTTAATTGTCGGCCTACAAGCCGCAGATAATTTCTTTGCATGTATAAAGATTAAGTATCGTAATGTATTCCCCACGCCTATGGGAGGCAAATACTACGAGCTAAACAGACGAGTTCTATCAACAATATCATCAACATGAAGAGTTCGAACTAGATGTGAAGTTTGGCATAAAAGCGAAAAATACAACCTAGTACGCAACTACTTTTCTGATGCAGTGTCGTCCTTGTTAGACGTAAAAATATTCACATTTTTCAGCCTGCTGGAGTAGGATACCTCTATAAATCTGGCAGGGAGAGAAAGAGTGAACGAGACCATAACCGTATTTGCAGTCGACTTTATCGCAGTGATGGGGCTTTTGTTTCTCCTAGCGTTAGTTGTATTGGCTATTACTGCGTTTGTTATGTACCAAAATGATAAACGGCAAACGGCACAAACCATCCGTCGTAACTATCCGCTTATCGGCCGATTTCGTTATATTTTCGAGCATTTAGGTGAGTTTTTCCGCCAGTACTTTTTTGCAATGGATAGGGAAGAGCTGCCTTTTAACCGCGCGCAACGCAGTTGGGTATATCGCGCGGCTAAAAACCTCGATAATACCGTCGCCTTTGGTTCGACACGTGATCTGCGTCGTCCGGGGACTTATTATTTTCTTAATTGTCCCTTCCCAACTCTATCTGAAGACTCTGTTCAGACTCAACCCATGCGGATTGGCCCCTATTGTGAACAGCCTTATGATGCACCCTCTTTTTTCAATATTTCCGGGATGAGCTATGGGGCACTATCTAAACCGGCGGTACAAGCTTTGTCCATGGGAGCAGCAAAAGCGGGCTGCTGGATGAACACGGGTGAGGGTGGTTTGTCACCTTATCACTTGCAAGGAGGTTGCGATATTGTTTTACAGATAGGCACGGCTAAATACGGCGTGCGTGATCTCGATGGCAAGCTTTCAGATGAGAAGTTGTGTGAAAAAGCCGCCATCCCACAAGTTAAAATGTTCGAGATAAAGCTTTCTCAAGGTGCGAAACCAGGTAAGGGCGGGATTTTACCGGCAGAGAAGGTGAATAAAGAGATCGCTGCGATTCGTGGAATTCCAGAGGGTCAGGCTTCGATTAGTCCAAACAGACACCCTGATATAGGTTCCATTGATGATTTGCTGAATATGGTTGAACACGTGCGTAAAGTGACAGGTAAGCCCTGTGGCTTTAAGTTAGTGCTTGGAACAACCGATTGGCTGGATCAATTTTGCGAAGCAGTGATTAAGCGAGGCATTGAAAATGCACCTGACTTTATTACGCTCGACAGTGCTGATGGAGGCACCGGTGCTGCTCCTATGCCATTGATTGATAACGTTGGGCTGCCAGTAAGAGAGAGTTTGCCGATCCTCGTCAATAAACTGCATCAACATGATCTTCGTGGGCGTATACGTGTGATTGTTTCAGGGAAAATGATTAATCCCCAGGATGTCGCTGCGGCTATCTGTATCGGTGCTGATTTTATAGTGAGTGCGCGTGGCTTTATGTTCGCATTAGGTTGTATACAGGCATTGCAGTGTAATAAAAATACCTGCCCAACCGGCATCACAACGCATGACCCCGATCTACAGCAAGGGTTAGTGCCGGAAGTTAAGGCGGAGCGTGTATACCACTTCCACCACAATCTAGTTCACGAAGTAGAAACGATCGCGCACTCCTGTGGTGTAGCAGAGCCTCGCTTGCTCAAACGCCACCATGCAGCGGTTGTGCTAGACGGTGGTCGTTCAGTACCTCTGGATATTCTCTATCCAGACCTTTAATTCGTTGGTTGGAGAGGCCTAAATGTCGTCGAACCAGGCCTCTTCATCGACATTTTTGGCTAAACTTCGTTTTTCCCTGTGCTCTTCAATCGCCCGTCTTGCCGCCAGTGTTCTTTTTGAAGCACGCGCTTTATGACGGATTTTCTCTTCATCGTCGTAGCCAATTAAAGCATCGATTACCTCAATCACTACGGGACTAAGATTGCTGATTTTCTGATTCAACATACTTTCTCAACCTCACTCTAAAATGCGGAGTTTTTAACTGAGAGCGGCGCGCCTTTCTTGGCTAACCGGAACATCAACACCTCTTTTTTAACTAAAAACTGATCAATATTCAATCAGATTTAGGTGGCAAAGCTTAATTCAGTTAGATTGCAGAAATATGAAAATAGAGGATGTCGGCTAAAGCGGGCGTCGAGGAAGCAGTCGCTTATCGTTTTGACGAAGGCTGCGTAAGCTACGTTTAATGGTTTTTAGATGATCGAGCAAGTTAGGCCCCATCCGCATGGCTACCCCTACGGCTAACACATCAATAACCACCAGATGTAATACACGTGAGGACATCAACGTACTCAGGTCTTTATCTTCTTCGACATCGATATGAATAGGGATGCTGGCCAGTTCTGACAGGGGGGTTCCTTCTGGACAGAGGGCAATAACGGTAGCACCTGTGTCTTTAACCAGTTTTACGGTATGGAGTAGATCTTTCGTTCGGCCGGTTTGGGAGATAGCGACAACCACATCTTCATGCGTCATTGAGACGGCAGAGATGGTCTGCATATGAGGATCAGAGTAGGCAGCAGCAGAGATCTGCATACGGTAAAACTTATGCTGAGCATCACTGCATACGGCAGCAGAGGCACCAAAGCCATAAAATTCGATGCGCCGAGCCTTAACTAAGGCGTCGATTGCATTTTCAAGTGTTTCTGACTCGAGTTGGTCCCGAATGGTGATCAGGTTGCCAATCATAGAATCAAAGATTTTTTGCTTGAACTCCGAAACGGTATCCTTGCTATCGAGCGCAAATTGCTCAAAGTTGGCATTGCTCGCCAGTCCTTGGGCAAGGGTCAGCTTAAAGTCTTGAAAACCATCGTAATGGAGGGCGCGGCAGAAGCGCACAACGGTTGGTTCGCTGACGTTAGCCTCAGAGGCGAGGTCAACGATACGCATATGGATAACATCTTGCGGATTAGCCAAGACAAAGTCAGCAACCTTCTGCTCTGATTTACGCAGCTTGGGATGAGCATCGGTAATAGATTTAAGTAGGTTGGCTGAATTCAAAGGTCGATCTTCAAGCAAATAAAGGTAAGACTAGAGTATATCAACGAAAGGGGAATCCGCATAACGACTATGGTCATTATGGTGCAATTTATCGTAGCTTAAGAAAGAGGCTAAGTGTCGGATTTTAAAATAGATGGGTATTATCACGTACGTATAAAAGAGCGGTGTCTGAGCATTGCAGAGGTCTGATACGCATGCTATGTTCATTATGACTATACTCATAAAAAACAATAAGGGAGTAGACCCGTGAAGCGTCGTCAATTTCTTAAAGGTGCCGGAGCTGCAACAGTAGCTACAGGTGCCATGATGTCTACAGCCGCTAATGCAGCAGCTGAATATAAGTGGAAAATGGTTACTACTTGGCCTAAAAACTTCCCAGGTTTAGGTACAGGTGCTAATAAGCTAGCTGAGCTGATTGGCGAAATGACGAATGGCCGCGTTGAAGTTAAAGTTTACGGTGCTAACGAATTAGTAGGCGCACTGGAAATTTTTGATGCGGTATCTCGTGGTACAGCAGAAATGGGTCATGGCGCCTCTTATTACTGGAAAGGTAAAAGCCGTGCATCTCAATTCTTCGCTGCGGTACCTTTCGGTCTGACTGCTCAAGAAATGAATAGCTGGTTGTACCATGGCGGTGGAATGGAGCTGTGGGAAGAGGTGTACGCGCCTTTCGGTTTGGTTCCAGGTGCAGCGGGTAATACCGGTGTACAGATGGGTGGTTGGTTTAACAAAGAGATTAATAAACTGGCTGACCTAGAAGGTTTGAAAATGCGTATGCCTGGCCTAGGTGGTGAAGTTCTGAAACGTGCGGGTGGTACGCCAGTACTGCTACCAGGTGGCGAAATTTTCCCTGCGCTTCAGTCAGGTGCAATTGATGCAACGGAGTGGGTAGGCCCATACAACGATGCGGCGTTTGGTCTGCATAAAGCGGCTAAATTCTACTACTACCCAGGCTGGCATGAGCCAGGTACAACGCTTGAGTGCTTCGTTAACAAGCAAGCTCTAGAAGCTCTGCCAAAAGATCTTCAAATTTTGGTACGTAATGCTATCCGCATCGCTAACCAAGATATGTTGGCTGACTTTACAGCGAAGAACAACACTGCACTTGAGCAGTTAGTAAATGAACACAATGTTCAGCTGCGTAAGTTCCCTGATGAAGTGTTGGCTAAACTGAAAGCACTGTCTGATGAAGTCATCGCTGAAGAAGCGGCTGCTGATGAAATTACTAAGAAAGTATATGATTCTTTCATCAAGTTCCGTGATCAAGCGACTAAGTGGCATCAGGTTTCTGAGCAAGCTTATTTGAACGCACGTAACCCGCTATAACGCGTGCACCAAAATAGATCAAGGCCAGCTATTGCTGGCCTTTTTTTTGGTCTAAATTGGCGCAATCTCTGCTTTAAACATCAGTCGTTAGTTATTTAGCTGAATGAATACTTAATTGAATCGACTGACCTCAGTGGTGTTCCGTCTAGAATGTTGATACAAGGCAACTTCTGGCGCGGTTATTGCAAATCCTGACTTAAATACATTCGCAGGGTTTGTATATGTTTCTCCAATTTCTTTTAAGATTATTTGGCTTGCAAGGGCTCAGTATTGTATTTGCGATACTCTTTTCGCTTTCATTGGGGTTAGCACTGCTCTTTGAGGCTGTCATCGTTTCGGTCGTAATACACATTATCGCCAGTCTACTGTTGGTTTACCTCATAAGTATGCTTCGGCGTGATGCTGCTGAACTGTCACGTTGGTTTGAATCTACAGCCAGCGATAATCAGTCTCTATTAAAAGGTCAGTATGAGCTCAAAGGCCCTTTAAGGTCCCTTGGCTATCTTTATATTCAGACGATGCGTGACGCCTTTCGATTTGGTTATGAATCGAAAGATATTATTGCCGAACTCTCCCATTCGGCTGGTGAGTTAGTCGATAACGCGGATAAGGTGGCCGAAAATACTCGGGCTCAGACTAAAGCGACGGAGTCGACTGCGGCGGCCGTTACCGAAATAAGCCAAAGTGTCGAAGAGGTCACCGGTCGGCTTGAAGAAACGCGTGAATTGGCAATGACCGCGGGCGACTTCTCTAAACAAGGTAGTTTGCGTTTAGAGGAGGTTAGAGGAGAGGTGCGGCAGGTAGAAAGACTAGCCAAGAATACCGAACAGCTTTTAATGGAGTTTGAAGTCCAGTCAGCAAAAGTGGCTGAGATGTCGGATTTAGTTAGAAATATTGCCGATCAAACCAATTTACTAGCCTTAAATGCTGCCATTGAAGCTGCACGCGCCGGTGATCATGGTCGAGGTTTTTCGGTGGTGGCTGATGAAGTGCGCAATTTAGCGCAATTGAGCCGCAGCTCAGCGGATGAGATCACCAAGAATATCGACCAGGTGCAAAATCGTATGAGTGACGTGCGCAGCAGCATGGGACAAGTACTGAGCTATGCGAATCAATCCGTACTTAGAGTCGATGCGACGGAAGGACAATTACAGCAAATACTCGCGTCCACCACTCTGGTCGCGGAACAAATCACAGCCATCACTGTATCGTCTGAGCAACAGATGTTGGCTGCTCGGGAAATTTCGGATCATATCGAACAGGTCGTTCAGATGTCAGAACAAAACAGTTATATGGCGGAGCAAGTCTCCTCGGTTGCCGGACATCTTCTGCATCTCACCCAACAGAATTTAAAGCAGGAGGGATAGTATGAGCTTTAACCCTTATCTTCTCGTTGTGGGCCTTTTGCTAGTGTTGGGAATGGCGTTATATCTAGCAATGCGCAGACAAGAGCAGCAGCAGTTACAGCGCGTTAAAGATGGCTTGGCTTGCCTGCTTTATTTAAAAACTATCTTGATGCTAATTCAGCAGCACAGAGGGACGACGACGGGTTATCTGAGTGGGGATAGTTCATTGAAGGGCAATATTGAACATATCGAGCAGCAATTAGGTGACCATGTTCGGTATTCACGTGAGTTTTCAGCGCTGAATGATGATGAGCGATGGATAGGTATTAAAGACCACTGGTCGAGGCTGTCTGGAAATTACAGCCACTTGGGTAAACAAGATAACTTGCAGCAGCACAACACGCTGGTCTCGCATCTGTTGTATTTGATTGAAGATATTGCCGATTATTATCGGTTGATTGATATACAGGAGGATGTAAAAACTGCCGCCTTGTGGAGGGAGGCGTTACGCGCAGCTGAGTATATAGGTCAGGCTAGAGCTATCGGAACGGGCGTCGCTGCTGCCGGGGTTTGCGATAGTGTTTCGCGGATTCGCTTACTCTATTTGTACGATAAAATCATTAGCTCGCTTTCAGAGTGCGGAGCCTCTATTGCGGGTGGTCATGCTGAAAAGAAAGCGATCTATGACTTTACAATTGAACTTAAAAAGCTCACAGATGAGGCAGCACCGGCAATCTCCTCCCAAGCCTATTATCAGATGGCGACAACAGCGCTCAATGGTATCTATCAGCAGTTTGATCAGCAAGTTAACCATCTGATTAGTCAAGTTTAATCCAAAATAATAAGCCACCCGAAGGTGGCTTATTAGATCAGTAATTCGCTTGAGCTTGATTTATCCGTAAACGACTTCCGGCAACCAGGTCGCTAAGCTTGGCCACACAGCAAGTAAGCCGAGCATAGATAACTGAATCAAAATGAATGGGATAACCCCGCGATAAATTTGACCCGTTGTGACGCTCTCGGGCGCGACCCCACGAAGATAGAAGAGGGCGAAACCAAATGGCGGTGTTAGGAAAGATGTTTGTAAGTTAAGCGCAATCATAATACCTAACCAAACAGGGTCCAGACCCATCGCTAGCAGAATTGGTGCAACAATCGGCACAACAACGAAAGTAATCTCGATAAAGTCTAGGAAGAAACCCAGGAAGAACATCACCAACATAACGATAGCCAACGCGCCCCAGACTCCACCAGGCAGGCCGGTTAAGAAGTCACGCACTAGATCGTCACCACCAAAGCCCCTAAAGACAAGGGAGAAGATGGATGCCCCCACGAGGATAATAAAGACCATGGAGGTAACTTGCGTAGTCGAGCGCATTACTTCATTAAGCACCTTTAAGCTAAATCCACCTTTAAATGCTGACAGTACAATCGCACCGATGGCACCCACAGCCGCCGCTTCCGTTGGCGTAGCAAAGCCGCCAAGAATTGAACCGAGTACTAAGCCAATAAGTACGATAGGTGGAACCAGGGCTTTAAGGACGCGTGAGCCTAGATCGGATACAGCATCGCGTTCCTCTTTAGGAATCGCTGGAACAGATTCCGGTGAAGCTACTGCTTTGAAAAGTAGGTAAAGAATATAGGCGACAACAAGTAATAGACCTGGAATTAAGGCACCTAAGAAGAGGTCACCCACTGTGACGGTTTCAGGCGAAAAGTTACCCGCATCAAGTTGCGATTGTTGGTATGCAGAGCTGATAACATCACCAAGCAATACCAATACAATTGACGGTGGGATGATCTGGCCCAGTGTACCTGAAGCACAAATGATGCCGGTAGCCACCTGTGGATCATAGCCACGACGCAGCATCGTCGGTAGCGAGAGCAGTCCCATTGTGACGACGGTTGCCCCTACAATACCGGTACTCGCGGCTAGCAGCATACCAACCACTGTTACGGAGATACCTAAACCGCCACGCATCGGGCCGAACATAATCGACATGGTATCGAGTAGGTCTTCCGCAATTTTGGATTTTTCCAGCATAACGCCCATGAAAACGAATAGCGGTACAGCAATAAGCACTTCGTTATTCATGATACCGAAAAGTCGGTTAGGAATAGCTTCTAAGAAAACAGGATCAAACCCACCGAAAACAGTACCGAGAGCAGCAAATAATAGACCCGTTCCCGCTAATGAAAAGGCTACTGAATAACCCATTAGCAGCACAAAGACGGCAACTAAAAATAATAATAAAGATAGGTACTCAGTCATACCGTGTGCTCCGTAACAACTTCTTCAAGTAGGTGGCCTTGGTCTTTAAGAACGAGAATGCAGCGGCCTAACTCGGCGAGGCCTTGCAAAATCATCAAAACTGGCATGACAATCAGTGCAGATTTAAGTATGTAGCGGTAAGGAATACCCCCTGCCTCTTGCGAGCCCTCAGTTTGAGCCCATGAAGTTGCTACGTATTCCCAAGAGATATAGGCGATAAACAGGGTAACAGGAAGGAGTAAGAACAGTGTTCCTATTATGTTCACCCATGCTTTTTTCCGCTCAGTTAGGGGACGGTAAAAAATATCTACCCGAACATGACCATCATGTTTTAGCGTGTAGGCTGCGCCAAGCAGGAATAG
This sequence comes from Neptunomonas sp., assembly GCA_036804365.1. Taxonomy (GTDB): domain Bacteria; phylum Pseudomonadota; class Gammaproteobacteria; order Pseudomonadales; family Balneatricaceae; genus Neptunomonas. The sequence continues at coordinate 10,556 of DAIRSP010000027.1, forward strand.
GAAACTGTGCATATAAATGACAGATTCCTGAAAAGCGACATTTCCGCTATTTAAAACATAGCGCATTACTACAATGATAAAGGTCGACACAACCATTAACAGCGCGAGCCATGAAACGGTTTTACCTGTCCACTCACTGAGATTATCAAGTAGCCGAACAGTGCGGCTAAGGAAATTACTCTCCATTATTCTTATCATCCACCGAGGTTGCTTAGAATTAATCACTATCTAAAAGTATAACAACAATAAAACGTTATATTTATCCGTATTTCCACTGTTTAAATGCATCTTAGGCTGCAAAATTATGCAAAACCCTTACAATAATAGACTCTAACTACGAATACAGAGATCTTTATATGACGGATAGACTGGCTGTTGAGTCGCAACTACGCACACTTGATCACTTAAAGTTAGCTGCATACTGCGCAGCATTGACTGAGAGACAGTTTCCTAATTTCGTTTTGTTTAGCAAGTTAGTTGAGTTTGGCGACCTTCGTCAGTTAGAAACCATCCTGGATGGCGTATGGCAATCTTTGGTGCCTGGTGGTGCCAAAATGAACTTTGAGGTTCAACTCGATAAAGTTGAACAAAACATGCCAGATCTGGATGAATATGAAATGTATGGCGCTTCTCCTGCATTGGATGCCGTCGTGTCTTTATATTCGACGCTCGTCTGCATACTGGAAGCGGATGTTGACGAGGCGATTGCTGTTGGCAATGTCTCAAGTGAATGTGTGGCGATGTTTGTTGAAGTATCTGAAGGCCATGATCAGATGTCCGATGAAGAAGTTATTCGCCTGATCAGCAACCATGACCTGACGCTTCAAGAAGATGAGTTTCAGGAAGAGGTCGTTGAACGCTTGATGTCTGTTAAGCAGATGGACAAAAAATTTGTCAATGAACTACGTGCGTTCGCCCGTAATGAAGGCGTGAGTAATATTGGTATCAGTGACGACGTTGAATGATTAAGTTAGGTTTACTACTGCTCGTGGTTCCCTGTGTTTTTCTTATGGGGGGCTACATGTATGAGCTATCAATGGTTGAAGAGTGTCGCCAATCCGGTGGTGTTTATGACTATATACAGCAGTCATGTATGACCTCAGGTAATTATCCATTTGTACCTTATATGGTGCGTCATCCTCTTGTCGTTAACGGTGGTATGCTGGTTTCGGTTGTCGGCTTGTTTATTTGCATAGCCGGTTTATATAAGCGGGCAGCCTAGGGATTTTATGAAACGCAGAACACTTCTACAAATAGTCCTCCTGTTGCTAGTGGTTACAGGTGTTTATGCTTGGTTGAATAAGGAAACCTGGCTAGCACAGTTTAATGAATCTCGGGTCGAGCAAACCGAACAGTTCAAAACAGCGGGGGTGACATTTGGTCAAGCGGCTGATCAGCAGGCCTGCCTAGCGAAATCGCTAGCGGAGTTTGATGGTTGTTTAGGTTACAGTTGTACCGTTAATCAAGCGATTTTTCTCAAAGCCTGCTTAAGCCAAGCGCGCCCGAGCGAAGGTTTTTGTGAAGGCGTACCTGAGTATCGTGATAAACCAACGGAAGATGATAAGTCTTGGGCAAAGTATTATTGCTGGGATCACAACATCCGTGGTGAAGGTTGCCGTTTACTGATGAAACAACAGCAATACTTTTGCACACAACAGAGCCAATAGTGCTTTGTTCCTCCTGAGCGCTAGGTGATATTACATCTAGCTCTTCTTTTCTCGGTCAATATAGGCTATTTTTTACCCCTGATAGCTTTTTATAACGGATATAAAAAGTCTTAACGTTTCAGTCGTTCGCTATAAGAGCGCGTAATAAAAACAATAACAGACTGTGCATGTTGCCCAATGTTAGGCAACTTCGGATAGCATAAATGGATTACCACAAACTGCTGTTTATCGGCCCTGTCGGGGCAGGTAAAACCTCGGCTATTCGTTCTATTTGTGATGAGCATCACAATATAGAAACGGAAGCAAAAGCCTCCGATATGACGGGTTTGCGTAAGGCAACCACAACCGTAGCAATGGATTATGGGTGCTTAACGCTGAGTGAGCATGAGGCGGTGCAGCTTTATGGCACACCGGGTCAGGCTCGTTTCAAATTTATGTGGGATCTGTTAGCTAACAACTTAGCTGCGGATTGTGCAGGTATCGTCTTTCTGGTTGATAACACTCGAAACTATCCTATGCGTGATCTTAAGTATTATGCTCAGGAGTTTGGCGATCTGATTGCACGAAAGCCGGTTATCTTAGGTGTAACCCGTTCAGATTTACGTGCCAATCCAGTGCTTGAAGATTATCAAGATGTCTTAGATGAGTTAGGTATCAATGCCAGCATTCGTTTTATTGATGCGCGACATGGGCGGCAGGTAATCTCATTAGTTGAGGAGCTGCTAGTGGATAAAGTGACATTTAATGACTGGGCAGGCCTATCCGAGCGGATGGATGAAACCGAGGATGCTGATCAGGTAACCCCTGTGCAGCAGTATGTAATACAAGAGTATCAAGGAGAAGAGGTCATCATGAAAGACTCTATCGTTGACGATGTGATGAACGTAAAAGGCGTGCGTGGTGCTGCGTTAACGGATGAGATGGGTGACATCGTGAGCTCTTCCATTGAGTCCGGTGAGGTGAATGACTTTGTTGGTTTTGTTGCAGGAATAGCGAAGGTATTTGAAGAGGTCTCTGATCTAGGCGCAGTGCAAAGCATTATGATTAAAAGTAGCCAAGAGGATAACCTGTCGGTATTTCTGGGTGCTGAAAATGCCTTGGGTGTTCAATCATCTAACCGTGTCTCGCTGCGAGCATTAAAACAGCAGGTCGAAGATCTGTTGCAGTGGGGCTAATGGACGATGAATAAAATTTTACAAGATATTGAGCGACTTGGCGGTGTGCATCACAGCTGTTTAATTGATGGCGAGGAGATGGTGGCATCAACCTTTCCAGAGGTATTGGAAAATAATTTAACGGCGGCTTGTCGCGTAGCTCATCAGATCTTTATGGCTGTCGCTGCGATGGGTTGTAGTCACAAAGAGATCTTTATCGAGCTTGAGGAAACACTCTTAATCACGTATCAGCTCAGTGATGATAGGGTGTTGGCGCTTTTAACGGATAAAGATGTCAATTTAGCCTTAATCAATACGAGTGTTCGTTCATCGCTAGCACAGCTAAAACGCCACTCAGAACAAGCCCAAAAGAGTGCTGCGGGCGTTGTCCCAACTTTAGCGACTAAATCCGCCGTGGTTGAACAAGACCTGTCGGGTTTGATGACACAACTGAGAGATAATTTAGCGGAGTTTATTGGCCCAGCTGCGATGATAGTGTTTGATGATGCCTATGATTTTTGGAAAGCAAATCATGGGGTTCATAAGAGCAAGATTGCCGAGCTGATTAAAAAACTTGCGATTGAGATAGAGGATAAAGCGGATCGGAGTCGATTTTTGCAAGAGTCCGTGAGCATTGTTCGCGCCTCTCATTCCGGCTCTTTTGCCAGCTAACGTGTATTTTTTGTCAAGGTGATGCGTTGAGAGTAAACGCATCACCTATCGGTTATCTCGGTTTACTAGAGAGTTAAAATCACCTTCCCACGAGTATGGCCGGTAGCCACTTGAGTAAAGGCTTTCGCAATGTCTGCCAATGGGTAGGTTGCGGCCACATCAAGCTTGAGTTGGCCTGATGCATAGAGTTCAGCGAGTTGCGCTAATTGTGAGATATGAGGCTCTACCCGAATAGGTAGCACTTTTTTCGCAACGCTGTCGCCTGCAGCAATAACCGCATCTTTGGTCACGGAGGGTAGAGTCACCAAGGTTCCGTTTTGTTTTAGGCATTTTAACGCTGCAATACCGGTTTCACCGCCGACGCCATCAATAATGACATCTATCTCTTGAATCTCATCATATATAGCCTGATCACTATAATCGAGCACCTCATCACAGCCTAACTCTGTGATAAAGGCATGATTTTGTTTAGAAGCGGTGCCGATGACATAGGCTCCTTTCCATTTAGCCAGTTGTACTGCTAAATGTCCTACGCCACCCGCTGCGGCAAGGATAAGTACTTTCTGTTTGGCTTTAACACCGGCTTTATCAAATAATGCCTGCCAAGCGGTTAAACCGGCTAGTGCAAGACCTCCAACATGAATAGGGTGGCAAGTGTCAGGTAGTTTAGCTATCTGATCTGCGGGTGCTGCGATCTCTTCTGCGTAACATCCGGCCCGACTTGGGAAGCGAATAAAACCAAAAACCTTATCACCGGATACAAATCCAGATACATTCGCGCCTGCGGCGATAACCTCTCCGGAAAACTCCCAACCAGGGATAAAGGGTAGGTCACCAATAAAGGGCGCGGCACCTCCGCCACTGCAGGTTTTCCAGTCAATCGGGTTAACACCGGCGGCTAGCGTACGGATTAAGACTTCACCTGTTTTTAGTTCAGGTTCAGCTACTTCGGTATAGTTTAAAACGCTGTTGTCACCGAATGCATCAATTTGAATCGCTTTCATGGTCGAGTTCTCCTGATCGGCTAAGAAAAATTATGGTTGAGTATCGGAAACAGAGACTATCCTTGCAGCCGAAACAAAGCAATTCTGATAGTCTAGCGATAATAATTAATGGTGTTGGAAGAGAAAAACATGCAATACATAATAATAGTTGAACAACTCATGTTTTGGGGTGGTCTTTTGATTTTCTTAATTTCGTTAGCTATGTATGCAGGGCGAACGAAGGACTTTAAGTCGATCCTCCTTTTTTGGCAACCGACGATAGCGTTCAGTGAGAAAGAGTTCAAAGTGAACCGGGCAGGTATGACCATGATGATTTTAGGTGTAGTCATTCGTGTCGGTGCAAACTTTCTGTAGGAGCAAGTATGAAGGGAAACCCTGTTAAAGGTGCTGGGTATTTACTGAGAGGCTTTAGCATGTTGCCAGAGCCTGGGATTCGGCGCTTTGTGCTGATTCCTTTGATCATTAACAGCTTTCTGTTTTCAGGTGCTATTTGGTTATTATTGAATCAGTTTGATAGATGGGTCGCCTATTGTTTAGATAGGTTACCGAGTTGGCTTTCATTTTTGCATTGGCTGTTATGGCCGTTATTCGCAGCGCTGGTTTTGATCGTTGTCTACTATGGATTTTCGATTGTGGCCAATCTTATTGCGGCACCTTTTAACGGCTTTCTGTCGGAGAAAGTTGAACATATGCAGCACGGAGTTATCATGGAGAATGAGGGCTGGAAAGGGATGCTCGCTATGATTCCGCGTGCTTTGCAGCGCGAGCTAGCGAAGATGGCCTACTATCTACCTCGATTATTAATCCTCATTATTCTGAGCTTTATTCCGATTATTAACCTTGCCGCACCGGTGCTTTGGTTTCTCTTCGGTGCATGGATGATGGCAATCCAGTATTGTGATTATCCGATGGATAATAATAAAGTCAGTTTTAAACAGATGAAGGTACTGTTGGCGCAACGACGTTTAACTTCGTTGGGATTTGGCTCTTTAGTCCAAATCGGCATGATGATTCCTGTCGTGAACTTAATCATGATGCCTGCTGCTGTGATAGGGGCGACGCTTTACTGGATAGAGGAACACGCGTCTAACTAAGCGGCTTGATCACCTTTCTTGGCAAGCATATCGACCGGGAAGTCGCAGGTGAAGGTACTGCCTCTTCCTAGTTGGCTAACAATAGTCAGTTTCGCGTTATGCCGTTGTAGAGCATGCTTAACGATGGCTAGACCTAATCCCGTACCGCCCGTTGCAGAGGACCGTCCTTCATCCACTCGGTAGAAACGTTCGGTCAGTCTTGGGATATGTTTAGAATCGATACCTAAACCCTCATCTTTGACAGACAGGTGGCCACCTGTCCCATCGGTCCACCAGCGGATAACGATCGACTTTTCAGCTGGGGTATAACGGACAGCATTGAAAACCAAGTTTGAAAAGGCGCTGTAGAGCTCCTGCGGTTGCCCTAAGAGATCATCGTCTGTATCGATAAGCAATTGAATATTATGCTGTTTTTCAGGAGCTAAGGCATTTGCCGCCTGATGAATATTTTTCAGAATATCAACAATATTAACGGGTAACTCATCAGATAAATGTTGGCTCGATTCAAGCCTAGAGAGTAGCAGTAGGTCAGCGACTAGGCTTTCCATTCGGCTAGCCTGGGCCTGCATTTGCGAGAGCGCGCGAGTCATCGGCGGCGGTAACTCTTGATCCAAAAAGGTTTCAAGATAACCCCGAATCACTGTCAAAGGCGTTCGCAATTCGTGCGAAGCGTTGGCAACAAAGTCTTGTCGAGTATGCTCAAGGCGAACAATTTGGGTAATGTCTCGGGCAATTAATAAGCGATCACCGACACCAAATTCAGTTATTTGAAACTGGAGCATCATGTCATTACTGACCGGCGCGGGTAGTTGAATCGGGTCTGCGTATTGTCCTTTGCGATAGTAACGAATAAAGCGAGGGTCGCGCAGTAGGTTGATCACGGGTTTACCCCGGTCAGCAGAGGCTTTAAAACCTAACAAGCGATCCGCTGCGCGGTTCCACCATTCGAGATTGTTCTGGTTATCGATAATAACAATCGCATCGGGTAGGGCAGAGGAGGATTGTTGAAAGCGAAGAATCACCTCTTTCAGCTCTTTACTTCGATTGCGATGCCGCTTTTGAATACGCGCTAACTCATCAAATATATCACCCCAAAAACCGGTGCTTTCGGGTGGTTGAGTATCAGAGCGAAGCAACCACTGTTGCAAATTGCGTATTTGGCGAATTTGAATACTCGCCCAGATAGCCAAACCGACAGCAAGCCCCCAACCTAAATAGCCAAAGAGTAAGCCTAGTAATCCTGTGATAGAGCACAGCAGGAGTAGGCTAGAAAGCGGTGCATTAGGCGATTTTTGCATATAGCAGCAGTGCTCTTATCAATTTAGGCGACCTGAGTAGAGAAGCGATACCCTGTTCCACGCACCGTTTGTACTAAATGGTCGTGATCAGTGCCGAGTGCTTTACGCAAGCGGCGTATATGCACATCTACAGTACGCTCTTCAACATAGACATTTCCGCCCCATACCATATCCAAAAGCTGGCCGCGTGAATAGGCTCGATCTTGGTGTGTCATAAAGAACTGGAGTAAACGAAACTCCGTAGGGCCTAATTCAATGGGTTTATCGGCGGCGGTGACGCGGTGAGATATAGGGTCGAGAGTTAGACCTTCAACAGACACTGGCTCTTCAACACCTTTTGGCGTTGCGCGTCGTAATACCGCTTTTAAGCGAGCGACCAGTTCCCGAGGAGAAAAAGGCTTGGTGATATAATCATCGACACCGGCTTCTAAGCCTTTGATCTTGTTCTCTTCTTCCACCTTTGCTGTGAGCATAATGATAGGAATGTCAGCCGTCACTTCATCTTTACGCAAACGGCGCGCCAGTTCGATACCACTCATACCGGGCATCATCCAGTCTAATAGGATCATATCGGGTTGATTATCGACAATCATAGCGTGCGCTGAAATCGCATCACCTGCTTCACTGCAGTCATAGCCAGCCATTTCTAGAGCTACCGCTATCATTTCCCTAATCGGCGCTTCATCATCAACGATAAGCACTTTTTTACATGCGGACATATCAATCGCCTCTACGCTTAAAATAAGACGAGAGTATTACAAAGCTTTATTGTTACAGTGATATTACAGTGAATCGCTAAATTGTCATATAGTGTATAACAATGCCGACGAAAACGGCTAACTCGGCATAATGATTGTTTAAAAAGGCTTTAAAGCACCCTTCTCGCTCCCGATTGCGAATCAAGTAATGTTGATAGCTAAAGAAGCAGCAGGCGATACTCAGGCCCATATAATAAGGGCCGCTCATCTGGAGTTTCCAACCGATAATAACCAGTACCGCGATTGCGAGTGCTTGTAACGAGCCCACGGCAAACTTATCTAGATCGCCAAAAAGTATGGCCGTCGACTTCACACCAATTTTCAAATCATCATCACGATCAACCATGGCATACATCGTATCGTAGGCGACGGTCCATAAAATTTTAGTGATAAACAGTAGCCAGCAGATATCGGTCAGTTGTTCATGGGTAGCCGTGAAGGCCATAGGAATAGCCCAGCCAAAGGCTGCACCAAGCACCACTTGCGGTAGATGCGTGTGGCGCTTCATAAAAGGGTACAAGGATGCTAAGAACAGCCCACCAAATGACATCCATACAGTCATGGTATTGGTGAAGAACACGAGGGCAAAAGCAATCAGCATCAATACTGCAAATAAAGTAAGTGCTTCCTTACTTTTGATAGCCCCCGTGGCAAGCGGTCGTTGTGCAGTTCGCTTAACGTGGCCATCTATTTTACGGTCGGCAAAGTCATTAATAATGCAACCGGCTGATCGAGTTAAGAAAACACCTGCGACAAATATTGCCAGCAGTTTAAAGCCTGGATACCCCTCTGCTGCAATCCATAAAGCCCAGAGCGTCGGCCAAAGGAGAAGATAGCTACCGATAGGGCGGTCAAAACGTGTTAATGCGACATAGATAGACAGGCGCTGTTTGAGCGTAATTGTCTGTTGTGGTGCAGTATTTAACATGAGTTCGACATCTTAAGAGATTAAGGTTGGTAGTTTACCCTGAGTAGTTCCGGGAGAAAAACTTCTGAGACTAACAAAGGGTAACCGGATAGCCAAAAAAGTGATCGTCTAGCATACAGGTTTTGCCCAGATGGATCTGCGATTTGACAAACCTCTATCGGGCTGCGTCGCATGCTTCTATCACTAAACAGCACGCTCCCAAGCGATCGGTTGCCAATATGATGCAACTGCCTCAGTCTACCTTTGAGAGAGGTGACAGGGATGATGGTTCTGGCGTAGACCCACAGATCAGCGTTTCCCTTGAGTTTTACTTCTCGAATGACAGCCAACTGTCGAGCAGGTAGCGACAATGCTTGACGCTCTTTGAGATTAGGCCGTGCACAGCTTTGGCTAACCAGTTCAACACTAAAGTGGCCATGACTCGCTTTTATAAGATGTTGGGTAAGCGAACCTGAGTCTTTTAGCCAGCGCTGCCAACGATGAGGGATACGAGTATTGATCATATGCTGCGCACCCACCCAGCGGGTATCTAATGTCTGTTTCGCTAAGCCTTGCACGTTAAATATCCTAAGAAGTTGGCTGGTATTCTACTCTTAAGTGATCTAAAACAGTAACCTCATCTGGTGGATTGAAACTGTTTGAATTAGGATGCTGCCATGAATAAACAATCCCCAAAAGCCTATACAGAAGAGCACGTTTTGGCGCTGACTCAGCAGTGGGTTGAGCGTATGGTAGTTGGCCTTAACTTGTGCCCATTCGCATCACCCGTGGTACGTCATAATACACTGCGCTACAGTGTGAGTGACGCAGTCGAGACGGAGCAATTAGCCGAGTTTTTTTTAGCTGAATTGACTTTGATAGCGGAGTCTGATGAAAAGCAGATCGCTACTTCATTGTTGATAATGCCGTATGCCGTGCCGGACTTTTATGAGTATCTAGCGTTATTGGATTTGTGTGAGGGGCTACTAGAGGAGGCTGAACTAGAGGGCGTGTTCCAGCTTGCAAGTTTTCATCCAGGCTACCTCTTTGGCGGAGTGCCTTCGGATGATATTAGCCACTGGACAAACCGTTCACCGTTTCCCATGTTTCATTTGATCAGAGAAGATCAGATCAGCAAAGTTTTAAAACACTACAAAAGCCCAGATGATATCCCCGAGCGTAACATCCAGCTTTTGAGGGAGCTTGGTAGAGAGGGTTTGCTTGACCAATACCCTCCCTTTGCGGATTACACCTAAGGGCGCTAGGCGGCGACAACACAATTTCGTTTTTTGTTTTTAGCCTTATATAGCGCTCGGTCGGCTAGCTCTACTAGCTGGTGAGGGCTGTTGCTGCTTGAAGGAGTGAGTGTTGCCACCCCTTGACTAGCCGTAACGACCAAGCCAGCACTCGAGCGCTCATGGGAGATACCCAGAGACATCACTTCATCGCGCAGCATGATCGCGACTCTCTGCGCGCCTTTAAGATCAGTTTCAGGTAGCAGGATAGCGAACTCCTCCCCACCATAGCGACATACCGCATCATGCGAACGGTTCACTGCACTCTGTAGCGCGGTTGCAATCCGTCTCAGGCAGCTATCACCCGCTAGGTGGCCGTATTGGTCGTTAAATGCTTTGAAGTGGTCGACATCTAGCATAATCAAAGAGAGCGGTTGGCGAGTTCGACTGCAGCGACGCCATTCCAATTCCAACGCTTTCTCAAATTCGCGCCGGTTATTGATGCCGGTTAATCCATCAATACGTGCTGAGCGTTCTAGAAAGTCTCGAGATCGTTTTAATTCAAGCATCATACTGATGCGGGCTTTGATAATCCCTGGTGCTCGATCTGCAACGAGGTAGTCAGAAACCCCATGGGCATAGGCTTGCAGCTCTTGGTTGTCATCACTCTCTGCACTTACGAGCGCTATGGGAATAAATGAGTGATTGAGCTTTTGGATCATGTTCTGGCAATAGAGTAGAGAATTCAGCCAGTCGTCATTGGCATGCATTAGGATGAGATCGGGGGTTTGCTCGGCAGACTCTAAAACCTTTTTGAGATCATTAAAGGTTGCCGGAAGCAGGAGGTTATAGTCACCTCTGACGGCGTCCATCAGTTGCCATATAGGAGCAACACCCTCCGTCGCGAATACGGCGATAGTTTGGTGGTCTGAATACTTACACACCTTGCGAGAATCGTATTCAACCTGAATTTCGTTGCCACTCAGAAACGCTTGTATTTCGTCGAGTGAAGCGAGCCCGGTTAAGCGTCTGCCATCTTCGGCAATAATCACGGGTACTCGGGAGCCCACTGTTGCGCTTTCCCAATTTTCTTGCCACTCATCGAGAATATCTTCACATTCGAGATCGATCGACAGCTCAGTAGGTAACCCCGCAAACTCTAAACAGTCAAAGATGACTGCAGGACTGGCGATATCCTTGCCTTCAACCCATAAGGCTCGGTAGAACAGGTCGCGAAAGTGTGCGGCTTTTTCGGGATCAATCTGTTCAGCAGCAATCACACATAAGATAGCAAATCGACTATCGGGCCGCTCGGGAGGCAGTGCAATATGCACTTCATTAGCATTGCTGCGCACGGTAAAGACATCGCTGGCAAGTTCAGTCAGCATATCAGGACTGGTGTTATACAGGCCGATATCAGGCGCATGTTCTACCAAGCGAACATTGAGCAGATCTAAAGAGTCGAGAGCTTTAAGGCGCTCATGCATGGCATAACTATAAGGACAATTTAGATCGCCATATAAGGTATATTTCGCCATAGATAGGTGCCTTATTGTTAAGTCGGTTAATAACTTAGCGGCCAAAGGCAGGAAAACTTTTGGGAAGAGGGGAAAATTGCCCTATATAAAATAGCAAAGCAGCCATAAGGCTGCTTTGAAAGTGATCATTCGTTGCTGACTAGCCTAGTCTTCTGAATCGTCGTTGATTCCAGCAGACTGTTTGATCTCAGAAAGTGACTGGTGACGAACATCAGTACCGCTAACGAGGTAGATCAGGTGCTCCGACATATTGCGAGCATGATCACCGATACGTTCTAAGCTGCGTAAAACCCAAATAACATTGAGGCAGCCAGAGATAGCACGCGAGTCTTCCATCATATAGGTCATTAGCGAGCGCATAGCGGTGCGATACTCTTGATCGACAGCTTTATCTTGTTTAGCAACATGATAAGCCAGTTCGGTATCGTTACGTGCGAAGGCGGTTAATACATCTTTTACCATCGAACGCACTAGGTTCCCGATATGACGGACTTCCTGATACCCCCGTTGTGAATCGCCCTCTTCAACGAGTTCGATAGCATGGCGACAGATACGGCTCGCCTCGTCACCCATTCGCTCTAAGTCATTGACTGCCTTAGATATAGCAACGATAAGACGTAAGTCACTGGCGGCAGGTTGGCGGCGAGCAATGATCATGGTGCAATGCTCATCGATCATCAGTTCCATGTCGTTGGTTTGCTTGTCCACGCGACGCGACTGTTCCGCTAATTCTGCATCACCGGTTAGCAGTGATTCAACTGCGTCATGTACTTGGCGCTCAACGATACCGCCCATCGTCAGAAGTTCGGTACGGATCTGCTCAAGTTCATCATTAAACTTTTGTGAGATATGGGTAGAAAAAGTATCTTTAGTGAGTTCCACGATTCAGGCACTCCGTCCTAATTTTATTTATGTCGAGACTAAGGAAAGTGTAGCGACTCAAGCGTCTAGCCGTAACGTCCTGTAATGTAGTCTTCTGTTTGTTTCTTCTCAGGGTTAGTGAAGAGGGTATCGGTTACCCCAAACTCAATCAGATCACCCATATACATAAAGGCTGTATAGTCAGAAACACGCGCAGCCTGTTGCATGTTGTGCGTAACGATCACAATCGTGAAGTCGTTTTTAAGCTCGTGAATCAACTCTTCGATTTTCAATGTTGAAATGGGGTCGAGAGCGGATGCTGGCTCATCCAAAAGTAAAACTTCTGGCTTAACCGCGATAGTCCGTGCAATAACCAAACGCTGTTGCTGACCACCGGACATGCCTAATGCACTTTCATGGAGACGGTCTTTCACTTCATCCCATAATGCCGCAGATTTAAGTGCCCACTCAACGGTTTCATCCAGGTCACGTTTTTTATTAAACCCTTGGATACGCAATCCGTAGGCAACGTTTTCATAAATAGACTTAGGAAACGGATTCGGTTTTTGGAATACCATACCCACGCGACGGCGTAGTTCAGCAACATCCACTTGGCGGTCATAGATGTTTGAGCCATCTAATAAGATTTCACCGGTGATATTGCAGGTATCAACCAAATCATTCATTCGGTTGAAGCAGCGCAACAGAGTGGATTTACCACAACCGGATGGCCCGATAAAAGCGGTGACACGCTTCTTAGGAATATCCATATTGATCCCATGTAGTGCTTCTTTGTCACCATAAGCTAAGCGCAG
>DAIRSP010000028.1:0-22724 GCA_036804365.1 Neptunomonas sp.
TTTTGTCTTCAATATTTAATTTATCAACGTGGGCATGGGTGATGATACGAAGGTTAGGGCGCTGTTTAATGGGGTTTAAGAACCCTCGTGCGCTGGACCAGCGTAACCCCTTTTTTTGGTTAACATGGAAATAGCTAAAGCCTTCATTATTTCCAGTGTTAAAGTCTTCAACGCTAGGAATACCTACTTCGGCAGCGGCTTCTCTAAACTTATCTAAAACTCTCCAAGATATACGCTGCTGCTCGACTCGCCACTCGCCTTGGTTACCATGAAACTCTGATTGGCCGGCAAAGTAATTTTCAGATCGTTTAAATAAGGGTAATACATCTTTCCAGCCCCATCCTGTGTTACCCAGTGATTCCCAATGATCATAGTCCTCTTGTTGGCCACGGACATAAAGCATGCCGTTGATAGATGAAGATCCACCGAGCACTTTGCCTCTAGGATAGGTTAGACGTCGACCGTTTAAACCTGCTGTGGCTTGAGTTTCGAAGCACCAATCGGTGCGAGGGTTATTGATAGTAAAGAGGTAGCCAATGGGGATATGTATCCAAGGGTAAATGTCTTTACCCCCTGCCTCAAGAAGTAATACACGGTTGTTAGGATCGGCTGATAGTCGATTTGCAAGCACACATCCAGCAGAGCCAGCTCCGACGATGATGTAATCCGCCTCATATTCACATTTGGACATCTTATCTCCCTAGCAGCGGCTCAGATTGATGCTGAGCGCTGATTATTATTTTTATTTGAGATTGAACTCTTTTTAACAGGGATAAGTGCTGAAAAATAGTGCTACAAGGATGTAATCGCATTATTAATGGGCGTCTTTTACAGGCAGACGCATTGATTACGGACAAATTTTCGTAACTGTTATTTCCGTAAGCTTATGAATTAAATCAGGAATAATAAAAAACTGATAATAAGTTGATCATTTGGTCAGGATTTTGCAATCAGCACTCTATCAATAGGTTTAATTAAGAACCTTTTAAACGAGTGAGGATCTGATTATGTCAGTCAAACAAACGTCGTCAGAGTTGATCTATGAACTGGATGATACCCCCCCTTTTATGGAGTCAACCTTTGCTGCGCTTCAGCATATGTTGGCCAGTTTTGTCGGTATTATTACCCCAACCCTGATTATTGGAGGGGTATTAGGTCTAGGTGAACATATTCCGTATCTTATTAGTATGGCACTGATTGTGTCTGGGGTCGGAACCTTCATACAGGCTAAACGCCCTATGGGGATAGGATCTGGAATGGTTTGTGTTCAAGGCACGAGCTTTGCCTTTTTAAGCTCCGTACTCGCTGCAGGTTTTATAGCAAAAGCCAAAGGGGGTGGCCCAGAGGAGATTCTGTCGCTCATTTTTGGCGTTTGCTTTTTAGGGGCTTTTGTCGAAATAGTGCTCAGCCAATTTTTAGATAAGCTAAAACGTATAGTGACTCCCTTGGTCACAGGTATTGTTATTACAATTATTGGTATCAGTTTAATCAAAGTGGGGATAACGGATTTAGCGGGAGGGTTTAAAGCGCCAGATTTCGGTAGCACTCAAAACTTGATGCTCGGCGGAATAGTCTTGATCTCTATTATCATACTCAATCGTTCAAGCAATGCTTGGATACGCTTATCTTCTATTATTCTTGGACTTATAATCGGCTTCGTCATTGCTGGATTTATGGGTAAGTTGTCATTTGCTAACCTAAGTAGCCTGCCATTGATTAGCATCCCCATTCCTTTTAAGTACGGCTTCTCATTTGATTGGTCAGCCTTTTTTCCAATTGCTGTTATCTATCTAATTACTGCGATTGAGTCGACAGGTGATCTTACAGCCAACTCAATGGTATCCAAACAGCCCATTAATGGCCCTATCTACCTTAAACGGATCAAAGGGGGCGTATTAGGTGATGGCATTAACTCTATGTTAGCCGCTGCTTTTAACACCTTTCCAAATACGACCTTTAGTCAGAATAATGGTGTTATTCAATTAACGGGAGTTGCGAGTCGACATGTTGGATTTTATATCGGTGGTATTTTAGTGCTTCTGGGATTATTTCCCTTTATCGGCGGCATATTACAGCAGATTCCTAAGCCTGTTTTGGGCGGGGCTACACTCATTATGTTTGGCACGGTTGCCGCGGCGGGTGTCAAAATTCTAGCGGCCGAAACCTTAAATAGACGCAGTATGTTGATTATGGCAGTTGCGTTTGGAACTGGCCTTGGCGTAGCGATGAATCCTGATGTGCTGGCTGAGATGCCAAAGGTTGTTCAAAATGTGTTTGGTTCGGCTATAACAACGGGAGGGTTGGCTGCTATTTTGATGAGCTTGATCTTGCCTGAAGAAGAGACAGGAGAAATACAACCAATAGATGTTGAAGCTAACTCTCCTTTAGAGGTATCGGCTTAATAACCCATTGTTCAACTTTCTTGGTAAGGCGAATGTTCGTCTTACCAAGCCTGACCCTTCTAGCTTATATCCCCTATTTATCGCTGTTTTTCGCGCAGCTACCTTCTAGCCTGCTAGAATACCTCATCTATAAACAGCGAGGCTGTTATTAGAAGATCTATTCGTATTCGGTTTATATAGGAGAAGCTATGTCCATCCAACGTCATGAAACAGGTGCTCGAATGAGCCGCGCCGTTGTCCATAACAATACGGTTTATTTATGTGGCCAAGTCGCAGAAGACCGAACAGCCAATATGACAGAGCAAACACGTACTATGTTGGCTAAAGTCGACAAATTGCTGGAAAGCGTAGGCAGTGATCGTGAACATCTGTTATCCGCCACCGTTTATGTAAAAGACATGAGTCTTTTTGCAGAGATGAATGCTGTTTGGGATAACTGGGTCCCTGCGGGTCATGCACCGGCTCGTGCTTGTGTTGAAGCAAAAATGGCGTCTCCAGAACTCTTGGTCGAAATATCGGTTATTGCTGCTGTAAAAGGTTAACATTTCACCAGGAATGTTGATCTGCTTGTTTGAGGTTACAACTCAATTGGCTTAATTTTCAGTTCTGTCTGTAGGAAATTATCGTGCAATTAACGCCCCATTCTCATGGTGTCTCCAAAGAAGCAACGGGTCGGATTCGACAAAAAAATGAAGAGATTATTTTGCAGGCGGCAGAAGAAGAGTTTGCTCTACATGGCTTTAAAGGTGCCAGTATGCAAGCGATTGCTGAGCGCGCCGGATTGCCTAAAGCGAATATTCATTATTACTTTAAAAATAAGCTGAGTCTCTATGCGGGAGTGTTAAGTCAGGTTATCGATCTCTGGGATACAACCCTGAATGAGTTAAATGAAAACCAAGAGCCTGCTGAGGTATTACCTTTATATATCGCTGAAAAAATTAGGTTTTCTCGGGATTATCCACAGGCATCTCGGGTATTTGCAAAGGAGATTTTGAGTGGTGCTCCCCTGCTAAAAGACTATTTTTCTAACGATTACCAAGCTTGGTTTGAGTCGCGTGTTGAGGTTTTTCGCGCTTGGATTAAGCAGGGAAAGATGGATTCGGTTGATCCTGCGCATCTGGTTTTTCTAATCTGGTCATCTACACAGCATTATGCAGACTTTGCGGTGCAAATTGAGGCTGCGATTGGTAAGTCATCACTAGAAGAGACGGACTATGATGCAGCCACTCAAACCTTGATCAAAGTTATCTTGAATGGCTGCGGCATCAGATTACAAGCCAATGAATCTTCCTAACTCAAGACGCTCTCCTACTTCCTAAGTTGAGCGTCTAACCAAACCGCTAACGCTTGGCGTTGATCTTCACTCAATTCGGTTTTATTCATAAAGGGCATATCTTTGGAAATAATCGCTCTGGCTTGAATTCTGGGTAACCAATAGGTGATCTGTTCTTGGGTGTCGTAAATAACGCCAGCAGGTGCCGCTTTAAACATATCATCTTTCGGTTGGCTGCTATGGCAGGTGGCGCACTTCTCTTGGATAAGCGCAACTGCTTGAGTATCCGTTAGTCTTGCTACACTAGAGTCTGGATTGATGGGCTTAGGTGTCATCAGCCAAGAGAGCACAGCGAAGGCGATTAATGCAGATAGCAAAATAGAAGGTTTAACTACACCCCGGTGGCGCAAGTTAAAGAAGTGTCTTGCCCATGCCGCGATCAGCATCATAGCGCCTAACACTAACCAGTTATAATCATGTCCATAGGTCATGGGGTAATGGTTACTTAGCATAATGAATAGCACAGGTAAGGTCGCGTAATTATTATGTACCGAACGTAATTTAGCGTTATAGCCATATTTAGGATCAGGTGCTTCACCCTTCTCCACTGCGGCGACCAAGGCTCTTTGCGATGGCATAATAACCGTCATCACATTAGCTGCCATGCAGGTGCCGATTAACGCACCAATATGTATATATACACCTCGATCACTAAAAATCTGATCAAGTCCCCACGCGAGGCTAACTAATAGGCCTAAGCTAACGAAACCAAAGAGCAATCCCTTTTCAACCAAGGGGGATTTGCAGAGTAAGTCATAAATAAACCAGCCGATAAATAATACAGCCAAGCCGATAGCAATCGCTGAGGTTTGGTTTAACGAGGCTTTATTAGGATCAATCAAATAGGCATCGGCACCTATGTAGTAGACCAGGATTAACATGAGGAAGCCGGTAATCCACGTGCTGTAGGCTTCCCACTTAAACCAGTGCAAGGTTTCAGGCAGAGACTCGGGCGCTAATTTATACTTAGCGACTTCGTAAAAACCACCGCCATGCACTGCCCATAGGTCGCCGCTAATGCCTTTATTTTGTTTCCATTGAGGAGGCGTTTGCAGGGTGTTATCTAACCAAACAAAATAAAATGAAGCCCCGATCCACGCAATCGCAGTGACAACATGTAGGAATCTTATAAGTAAGCTTAACCAGTCGTGTAGATAAGGATCCATTTCTATGCCTCATTTTATGTCATAAGCGTGTTAAAATGCGCGATTGGAGTGCAAAGTGCCGCAGTCAAAAAGCCCATATTTCTTAAGCTTAACAATAGTAAATATTTGTTTTTAAATAAAAATTCTTTTTCTTGCCAATATCAGCTACATGAAAAAGAGTGCTAAGTTATTAAAAAACTTGTCTTAATGGTCAGCTTTTGCATAAATTCTGCCATTATGTGTTAAAAATAAGAATAATTTTTTGACCCATTGGCCAGGTTTTTGCTTTTAATCGGTATATAGAGTAAAGCTACAGGACAACGAGTGTCAGATGAGGAACCCAATGAACACACCTGTCACACAAGATGCAACTGAACGTCCAAAACGTTTAGTGTTACAAGGTATTACTAAACAATATCCCGGCTGCTTAGCCAATGACCGAATCAACTTGGATATTGGTGTGGGTGAAATCCATGCACTCTTAGGTGAAAACGGTGCTGGAAAAAGTACCCTAATGAAGGTGATCTACGGGGTTGTTAAACCTGACTCCGGTAATCTGATTTGGGAAGGTGATAGTGTTCACATCAAAGATCCCGCCCAAGCCCGAAAAATGGGGATTGGTATGGTGTTTCAGCACTTCTCATTATTTGAAACACTGTCAGTGACGGAGAACATTGCGCTCGCGTTAGGTGATGATGCTAAAGATTTACGTGTGTTAGCTGAAAAGATTAGAACGGTTTCAGCACGCTACGGAATGGCACTTAACCCAGATCGCTTGGTACATACCTTATCTGTAGGTGAAAGGCAGCGCGTCGAGATTGTTCGTTGTTTGGTGCAGGATATTCGACTCTTGATTCTTGATGAACCGACCTCAGTATTAACGCCTCAGGAAGTTGATACACTTTTCATTACATTGCGTCGTTTAGCCGAAGAAGGCTGCAGTATTCTGTTTATTAGCCATAAACTAAACGAAGTTAAAGCTCTTTGTCATAAAGCAACCATCCTGCGTGGGGGCCGGGTGTCAGGTGAATGTATTCCTTCAGAAGAGAATCCATCAAGCATGGCGAGAATGATGGTGGGTGACGAAACACCGATCAGCATGGACTATGACAAGGTTCAAGGAAAGGATGTTTTTCTTGAGGTCCGAGGACTGACTCGTCTGAGTGATGATCCGTTTGGTGTAGATTTAAAGCAGATTAACTTGCAAGTACGCTCAGGTGAGATTGTCGGTATAGCCGGTGTCGCAGGGAACGGTCAGGAAGAGTTGCTCGCGGCATTAAGTGGTGAGTACACGGCAGATAACCATGATGCTATTCACTTTCCGTCAGGGCCTGTGGGCCATTTATGTCCTGAGAAGCGTCGTAGAGAAGGCTTGGCCTTTGTGCCTGAAGAGCGCTTAGGACGAGGTGCTGTACCGGATATGAGTTTAAAAGATAATGCTCTGTTAACGGGTTTCTTAACCGGTTTGATCAAAAAAGGGATGATTGATCATAAGGGTACCGAAAGCTTTGCACAGAAAATTATAAGCCAGTTTAAAGTGAAAACTCCCAGTAGCGGTACACATGCGAAAAGCCTCTCGGGAGGTAATTTACAAAAGTTTATTATCGGCCGCGAGATTATGCAGAACCCTCAACTATTAGTGGCTGCTCATCCAACCTGGGGTGTGGATATTGGTGCTGCGACCGCGATTCATCAAGCTTTGATCGAATTACGTAATCAAGGCGCTGCCATTCTAGTGGTATCAGAGGATATAGATGAGCTCTTTTTGATCTCTGATCGCCTGTGTGCCATCTGTGATGGTGAACTCTCCCCTATTAAACCCACCCCCGACACCTCGATTGAGGAGGTCGGGCGTTGGATGGCTGGAATGTTTGAAACAGAGGTTAACGGCGCAAACAGCGCTCAGCAATCAGGAGTAAGCGATGCTATTTAAATTAGAGCCTCGCGGCGAACATTCACAGAAGATGGCTTATTTATCGCCTATATTGGCAGGTATTTTGACGCTTATCACCGGAGGGGTATTTTTCTTTTTACAGGGTCAAGACCCCATATTTGCTTTAAAAACCTTACTCTATACGCCTATCTCCGATACCTATGGTCTTGCGGAATTATGTGTAAAAACTGCGCCGATACTTTTATGCGCAATCGGTTTATCCGTCGCATTCAAAGCCCAAGTCTGGAACATTGGTGCAGAAGGTCAGTTGCTGATGGGCGGCCTTTTTGCGAGTGCGCTGGCTGTTAACATTATCGAGGTAGAAGGTGCTTGGGTTTTACCTCTCGTATTGCTAGTGGGCGTTATAGGGGGTGCCCTGTGGGGATTATTAGCGGCTTGGTTGAAAACGCACTTCAATGCGAATGAAATTTTAACCACTATCATGTTTAACTACATCGCCTTGAATCTGCTGATCTATTCGGTGCATGGACCGTTAAAGGATCCAGATGGATTTAACTTTCCTGAGTCGGCTATGTTTGGTGCTGACTCTCTGTTACCTGTAATGATCGAAGATACCCGTATTCATGCCGGTATTCTGTTCGCGCTCTTGGCCGTTGTCGCTGTATGGGTCTTAATGAGTCGTAGCTTTTTAGGTTTTCAGATTAGAGTATTAGGTCTGGATGCGAGCGCGGCAAAATTTGCAGGCTTCAAGGATAAAAAGCTGGTGTGGTTTGTGATGTTACTCAGCGGTGGTTTAGCAGGTTTAGCGGGTGCCAGCGAAGTGACAGGGCCTTTAGGTCAATTAGTACCACAGATCTCACCAGGTTATGGATACGCTGCAATTATCGTGGCATTTTTAGGTCGCTTACATCCTGTCGGTATTCTGTTTGCCAGTTTACTCATGGCCCTCATCTATATGGGGGGAGAAATGGCGCAAATTGAACTCGGTATGCCGTTGGCGATTACTGGGTTATTTCAGGGCATGCTGCTCTTCTATTTATTAGCCTGTGATGTATTAATTGGTTTCAAAATAAAGCTGCCATGGCTTGGCAAAAAGACTGTAATAGCAGCGGAGTAATGACGCATGGATATGGATTTAATAACAAACATTCTCTATGCAATGGTAAGAACAGGTACACCGCTGTTGATTGTTGCCTTAGGTGAAATGGTTTGTGAGAAGAGTGGTGTTTTAAACTTAGGTCAGGAAGGGATGATGCTGATGGGCGCTGTCGCAGGTTTTATTGCGACCTTGCTTACAGGGAATCTATTGATTGGTTTCTTGATCGCAGTACTGGCTGGGATTTTGATGTCGCAGTTATTTGCCATGATAGCCTTAGGTTTGAGTGCTAATCAGGTAGCAACTGGATTAGCCTTAACCATATTCGGTACTGGCCTTTCTGCTTTTATTGGCGCCGATTTTGTTGGTAAACCAATTCAAGGCTTAGAAGCGATCGCTATTCCTGTGTTGAGTGAGATCCCAATTATCGGCAAGATGCTCTTTGCTCAAGATTTAGTTGTGTATCTGTCATTCGGCCTCTTTTTCGTCATTTGGTGGTTTTTCCGCTCAAGCCGAACAGGCTTAATTGTTAAAGCTGTCGGAGAAAATCCACATGCCGCTAACGCCATTGGTTTGCCGGTACTACGCACACGCTATCTCGCTGTTGCTTTTGGCGGTGGTATGGCTGGATTGGCAGGTGGTTATCTGTCATTAGCTTATACACCTCTATGGGCTGAGAATATGACAGCCGGTCGTGGGTGGATTGCTCTGGCGTTAGTGGTTTTTGCTAGCTGGAGAGCAGAGCGAGTTTTATTGGGTGCTTACCTCTTCGGTTTGGCCAGTATTCTGCACTTAGTGGCTCAAGGGTTAGGTTTTGCTGTATCACCAAACTTGCTAGCGATCTTACCTTATGCCGCGACTGTCTTGGTTCTGGTAATGCTTTCTCGCAATCAAAGCCGTAGCAAACTGTTCGCGCCAGTTTCTCTAGGTAAGCCTTTCCACGCGGGATCTTAACTATCCTCCACCAGCGCTCTTTGCAGGGTGCTGGTGGTCACCTTATATATGACAAATATGACAACAGCTACCCACATTTGGATTAAAAACCCCCTTGCTATTTTAGTTGACTCTGGAGTCAATTCAGAGGGTGGTATCGTCATTAATAACGGCAAAATTGTTGAGTTAGTGAGTGCTGGCTGTACGCCGCAATCACCGTATACTGAGATACTCGATGCTTCTGAACACGTTGTTTTGCCCGGGTTAATTAATACCCATCACCATTTTTATCAAACGCTAACGCGCGCTTATCCTGATGCGTTAAATAAAGAGCTCTTCCCTTGGCTAAAAACGCTTTATCCTTTGTGGGCGGGTTTAGAACCCGAGATGCTTGAATTAGCGACTACATTGGCGATGGCTGAGTTGATGCTATCTGGCTGTACATTCGCTGCCGATCATCACTATCTCTTCCCTCAAGGAATGGAGCAGGCGATTGATGCGCAGGTCAGTGCGGCTAATCGTCTAGGGATGCGCGCCATGCTAACGCGTGGTTCGATGAGCTTAGGTGAAGAGGATGGCGGTTTGCCTCCGCAGTCGACGGTCCAAACGGAACAGCAAATTCTGGATGATAGCGAGCGACTCATTAAGCAGTACCATCAGCGAGGTGATGGCGCGATGATCCAGATCGCGTTAGCCCCCTGCTCTCCTTTCTCCGTTACGCCAGAGATTATGAAAGCCAGCGCAGCGTTAGCTGAACGTGAAGATGTGAGATTACATACGCATCTAGCAGAAACATTAGATGAGGAACGTTTCTGCGAACAGCGTTTTGGTCTGCGCACTGTCGATTATTTAGAGAGCGTCGGTTGGCTATCCTCAAGAACTTGGTTAGCGCACGGTATCCATTTTGATGATCAGGAGATTCAACGCCTAGGTGCCGCCGGTGTGGGGATATGTCACTGCCCAACATCGAACATGATGCTAGCGTCGGGTATTGCTCGCAGTAAAGAGCTAGAAGCCGCGGGCTCTCCTGTTGGACTGGGTGTCGATGGATCTGCCTCAAATGATGGCTCAAATATGATTCAAGAGGTGCGTATGGCGATGTATCTGCAACGCTTGCGCTATGGTTCCTCCGCGATTACTCACTTTGACGCCTATCGCTGGGCGACGCAGGGGTCTGCGCGGGTACTGGGACGCTCGGATGTTGGTGAGATTGCTGTGGGTAAACAAGCGGATCTTGCGATGTTTAAATTGGATGAGATGCGCTTTTCGGGCAGTCATGACCCGCTCGCAGCTTTGCTGCTGTGTGGTGCACATCAAGCCGATCGCGTCATGATTGCGGGGCAATGGACTGTGATTGATGGTGCGATTCCCGGCTTAGATATCCGTCAATTGATAGCGCAGCACACAAGTGCCGCTAAACGGTTAGCCTCTAAACTCTGATCGCAGGGAAACAGATAGCCAACCGAGGTTGGCTATCTACTAGCGCGCTTACTTCAGTTTCGCTGCTATTTCGGCAACACGTTGACCGTAACTAACTGCAGTATCCAAATCACCTTGTGGTATCTCGTCAACACTCGCATCAGATGGGGATTGCACCAGTAAACCAACCGAGCCACCTAAATTATTCAAGTCTTGACGAGTAGCTGACTTTGAGTTGCTCGGCAACAAACCTAAGCTGACCCAAATGCCGCCATGTTGTGAAGCCAGTGTTTGCAAAGTGATCAAGGTTACTTGCTTATCACCATTAAAGCTTGCGCTGTTAGTAAAGCCACCAAAGACTTTATCTTTCCAGCCCTGAGTAAACCAAACCTTAGAGGTCGCATCGGCGAATTTCTTAAACTGCCAGCTCGGTGTACCCATATAGGTAGGGGTACCAAAAATAATCGCATCAGAGGCAGCTAATTGCTCCCACGCTGCGTCAGGAATATTACCCTCTTGGTCAATCGCAATCAGCGTGGCGTTTGCGCCCTTGGCAACCTGTTCTGCAACCACTTTAGTGTGGCCGTAACCCGAAAAATAAACAATACTGACTTGAGCCATGATCTTCTCCAACGATTTTAATAACGAATGTGAAATTGGAATTACCTAATTTTTGGTGTGATTCCTAAGTGAGATTGATGCTATACTCTTAACTTACTAAAAGTAAGTACGCACTAAAAGGTAAGTATGAAAAAAAATAATTCGATGGTCTCAACCGCTTGCCAACCTTCAACGTTATCAGAGAAATTAGAACGGGGTGATGTCTTTGCTGATCAATGCCCTTCGCGCGATATTCTTAAGCACTTAACTGGTCGTTGGGCTGTTCTGTTATTAGTAGCGTTATCAAATGGCGAAACCTATCGATTTAGTGACCTGCGCCGTAAGATTGGCGGCGTCAGTGAGAAAATGTTAGCGCAGACCTTACAAACACTCGAAGCGGATGGCTTTATTAAGCGTGTTGCCTACCCTGTTGTGCCTCCACATGTCGAGTACAGTTTAACGCCACTGGGCTTACAAGCTGCTCAGCGTGTGCAGTCACTGGCGGACTGGATAGAGCTCAATATAGGTGAAATATTAACAACCCGAGAGGCGATGCTTTCCGCGGCAGGATCCGCAGCCTAATGAAGTATCTCTATCGGATAGAGCTGCAAAAAGCTGACTTCTGAGTTATGATTTCTCCCAATATTGCTGCAAACTAAGCAGCAGTCAATCTGATTTGATAAAGGAGCTGTTGATGGCGCACTTGCCTTACAGTAAAGACTTCCCTGTTTCTTGGGATGAACTACATAGAAACTCTCGTGCATTATCTTGGCGTTTATTGGAACTCGGCCCGTGGAAAGGCATCATTGCCATTACTCGTGGTGGTTTGGTTCCTGCAGCTATTCTCGCACGTGAGCTGGATATCCGTTTAATCGATACGGTCTGCATCACGAGCTACAGTTCATCTTCCGAGAATGATGCTGCGATGAAGCAGGGTCAATTAAATATTCTGAAAGCCGTTGAGGGTGATGGCGAGGGTTTCCTGCTGGTTGATGACCTGGTTGATACAGGAAAAACAGCAAAATGTGTCCGTGAAATGCTACCGAAAGCGCATTTTGTGACTCTCTATGCAAAGCCTGCGGGTCGGCCGTTAGTCGATACTTATGTGATGGAAGTGAGTCAGGATACCTGGATTCGTTTCCCATGGGATATGGAATATACCTTTTCGACTCCGCTTGCTGATCGAAAAGAGTAACGTGACTCATTTTAGGGATTGCTCGATGCATTATGCACTACTTAGAATCACAGCTCTGGGTTTGGTAGTGCAGAACACCCAGTCAATCCGCTAAAAGCTTAAAGTTGTCTTTTTGGTCAGCTTTTTGCATTACATGGTCATTAAGGATGTGTGATATCGTCCAACTTGATAATAATTGATACCCAAATGAGGATCTCCAAGATGAAAAAACCCGTGTTGAAGAAAATCCTAACAGGTTTGATCGCCGGTTTAGGATTAGCAGTCAGTCTGTCCGCACAAGCAGCTGAGCCATTCAAGGTTGGTTTCGTGTATGTCGGTCCAGTAGGCGATCATGGCTGGAGTTATCAGCACGATCAGGGACGAAAAGCGGTTGAAGCGCATTTTGGCGATAAAGTAGAAACGACGTATGTTGAAAACGTACCCGAAGGTGCCGATGCTGAGCGTGTTATCCGTAATCTTGCAAAATCTGGCAACCAACTAATCTTCACAACATCTTTTGGTTTCATGAACCCTACACTGAAAGTGGCTAAACAGTTCCCTAAAGTGACTTTCGAACATGCGACTGGCTATAAGCAAGCTAAGAATATGGGTACGTATGTATCTAATACCTATGAAGGTCGTTATGTGGCAGGCTTTACAGCGGCAAAAATGACCAAGTCTAATAAAATTGGTTACATTGCTTCGTTCCCAATTCCAGAAGTTATTCGTGATATCAACGCTGTTCAGTTAGCTTTGAACAAGTACAACCCAGAAGCTGAGTTAAAAATCATTTGGGTTAATAGCTGGTTTGATCCGGGTAAAGAAGCAGATGCTGCGAATGCCATGATGGATCAGGGTGTAGACGTCATTCTACAGCACACAGATAGCCCTGCAGCGATGCAAGCTGCTGATCGTCGTGGTGTGTATGCGGTAGGTCAAGCATCGGATATGTCTAGCTTCGGCCCTAAAGCACACATTCTGTCCGTTGTTGATAACTGGTCTCCTTTCTACATCCAACGCGTACAAGAAGTGATGGATGGTACTTGGAAATCAGAAGACCATTGGGGTGGCATGTACGATGATGAGATCGTTATCCCTGAATTCACTAACGTTCCAGAAGATGTCGTAACAGAAGCGAAAGCACTGATTGCCGATATCAAATCCGGTAAATTCCATCCGTTTTCTGGCCCAATTAAAAACCAAGCGGGTGAGTTGAAAGTTGCTGAGGGTGCAGTCCTGCCTCACGGTGATATCGCGGGTATGAATTGGTACGTTGAAGGCGTTAAAGGCGATATTCCTAAATAAGGATCGTTGCGGTTATCCAGGGGCTGTGGTGCGGCCCCTTTTCAAATAACACACTGGGTCTGACGATGGCTCAGGCTCCCTCTTTTAACTTGATGATAAAGGAGGTGTGTTATGTCTACACCTTATATTCCTGTCATAGATATCTCTCCACTTTACCAAGATGATGTAAAAGCTTGGCGGCCTGTCGCTGAACAGATTGATCTAGCGTGTCAAAACAGTGGCTTTTTTTATATTAAAGGGCATGCGATTTCAGCCACGCAGATGCAGACGATTATTGATTTAGCCAAGAGCTTCTTTGCATTGCCTTTGGAAGAAAAGCTTAAAATTGATATTACCCAATCGCATCACCATCGTGGTTATGGTGCGATAGCCACAGAACAGCTTGATCCACAGCGGCCAGGTGATTTCAAAGAAACTTTCGATATGGGGCGCCATTTGTCGGCAACAGCCCCCGAAGTGATAGCTGGCAAACCGCTGCATGGCGCTAATCAGTACCCTGAACTAGCCAACTTTCAGCACTTGATGGAAGATCACTATCAGCAGATGCTTGAGCTAGGTAAAACGGTACTCAAGGGGATCGCTGTGGCGCTAGGGATAGAGCCAGACTTTTTTGATCGTCGTTTTACTCATCCAATTAGCGTCCTGCGTTTAATCCATTATCCGTCTCATGAAGCTAAACAGAATGATAAACAGATAGGTGCTGGGGCGCACACGGATTATGGTTGTATTACTGTGCTATACCAAGATGGTAGCGGAGGTTTGCAAGTCAGACAGCGTAACGGTGAATGGATAGATGCACCTCCTATAGAGGGCACATTTGTGATTAATATCGGTGATATGATGGCTCGATGGAGTAATGATCGCTACACATCCACTCCGCACCGTGTGATTAATCCACAGGGTATTGAGCGTTATTCATCGCCTTTTTTTGTCGAACCAAACTTTGATACTGACATCTATTGCTTAGAGGGCTGCCAATCTGAACAGGTGCCTGCTAAGTATCCACCGATCAGCGCGGGCGAGTATTTATTGTCTCGCTTTAACGATACCTATGCGTATCGGAAAACCACCGAGTGATGGAGAGTTAGGTTATGAGCATGTTAGATTTTGTTAATACCTTGCCCAAAGCAGAGCTACATCTTCATTTAGAAGGAAGTTTAGAGCCGGAGCTGATGTTTCGCCTCGCTTTTCGCAATGATATCGTACTCCCCTACAAGAGCGTCGAGCAGCTAAGGGACGCTTATCAGTTTGGTAATTTGCAGGCGTTTCTTGATCTCTATTACCAAGGTGCCGCAGTCTTACAAACTGAACAGGATTTCTATGACCTGACATGGGCTTATCTACACCGATGCAAGGCTCAAGGGATTGTCCATGTAGAGCCTTTCTTTGATCCTCAAACGCATACCGATCGCGGTATCCCATTTGAGGTTGTAATCAACGGGATTAGTCATGCGCTTCGGCAAGGCCAGAAGGAATTGGGTATCAGTAGCTATTTGATACTCTCTTTTTTACGCCATCTTTCTGAAGAGGCTGCTTTCGCAACTTTAGCGATGGCCATGCCCTATCGAGATCACTTTATTGCGGTGGGGCTAGACAGCTCGGAAGTAGGACACCCGCCGAGTAAATTTGAGCGGGTATTTGCTAAAGCCAGAGCCGAAGGCTTTAAAGCGGTGGCTCACGCGGGTGAAGAAGGCCCGCCGGCTTATGTTTATGAAGCGCTTGACCTTTTGAAGGTTGATCGTATTGATCATGGCGTCCGCTCGATTGAAGACTCCGCCTTAATGCAGCGTATTATTGATGAGCAGATTCCACTAACGGTCTGTCCCTTGTCAAATACTCGGTTGAAAGTGTTTGCTGAGATGGCACAGCACACAATCCTGACTATGTTAGACCGTGGTGTTATGGTGACGGTGAATTCGGATGATCCCGCTTACTTTGGTGGGTATGTCACCGAGAACTTTATGGCACTTTATGAGGCTCTAGATATGACCCGAGTTCAGACTCGGCAGTTGGCAATGAACAGCATCAATGCCAGCTTTTTACCTCAGGATCAAAAACAGGCGTTTATCGATACTATTCGCGCTTTATAAGTTCGGGCTTAAGTTTGATGTAAGTACTTACTTATTATATGGATCAATAATAATGCACGACAGCAATAGCCGTCTGCCTTATCTGGTTATGGCGGTTATGTCTGCTGTGCTGATGGGCACCATCGGTGTTATCTCCAAATATTCCCAACTCAGCGCTGAAACCATCACCTTCTATCGCTTGTTTTTCGGCGGTGGGTTGATGTTTGTGTTTCTGCTGTTGGTCAGAAAAACTGCTTTGCTTAAACAGTGGCCATCGTGGCAGGTTTTAATCAACGGGGTGTTTTTAGCCGGCTTTATCGTTTTTTATGTACAGGCAATGAATTACACCAGCATGGCCAATGCCATCATGATGGTCTATTTAGCTCCAGTGGCAGCATCTATCTGTGCCCATTTTTTTATGGGAGAAAGGCTGAATCGTAGTTCGATACTGCTGATCTTATTAGCGCTATTCGGCTTCGCGATGATGATGGAGTTTCATCTAGAGTTCACATCGGGGTCGCAGGATGCGATTGGCTTAGGATTCGCTGCGCTAGCACTGTTTACGTACGCAGGTTTTATTCTGGTTAACCGCACTATTCCCGCGGGAGTGCATGTTTATACGCGAAGTTGGTATCAACTGATGGTCGGTGCGCTCTGTATGCTGCCGCTGATGTTGCAACAGTCGGAGACGATTAATAGTAACCAATGGGGCTGGCTACTGGCTGCCGGTTTACTGCCGGGTTTTTTGGCTATTTTGTTCGCCGTTATTGCATTACGTGAGCTGCCCGCAGCGACCTTTGGTACGCTGGCTTATGTCGAGCCGATCGCTGTGGTTAGTTTTGGCTGGATACTGTTTGATCAGGCGCTCTCTTGGTTACAAATATCCGGCTGTTTGCTGATCATGTTATCGGGCGTTGTACAGGCGCTTTTAATGCAACGCAGAATTGATCGCCTAGCGACGCTCTGATCTTTAGGTTACTGTGATGCTTCTTCTTTTGGATATTGTAACCTGATGATGAATAAACAACCTTTTTACGAATTGACGCCTGATACTGTGATCGATGCAGTTGAGTCTCTGGGTTATCTCAGTGATGGTCGTATCATGGCATTGAATAGCTATGAGAATCGGGTTTATCAGGTTGGTATAGATGAAGCGCTACCGTTAATCGCGAAGTTTTACCGACCTCATCGTTGGAGTGATCTACAGATCGAAGAGGAGCATCAGTTCATGTATGAATTGACCGAACAAGATCTATCGGTCGTCGCTCCGTTGAAAGATGAGAATGGACAAAGCTTATTTCATTTTAACGATTTCCGCTTCTCACTGTTTGAACGTCGCGGTGGGCGTGCACCAGAGCTGGATGATCCAGAGCATCAATTTCAGCTAGGACGTACGATCGGGCGTATTCATCAAGTGAGCCAAGCCTCTCCTTTTATCCATAGACCGGCGTTAGATATCCAGAGCTATGGCGTTGAGAGTGTCGATTTTATCAGTCGGGAGTTTATCCCTAAGTCATTAAAGCAGGCATATGACAGCCTGACCTCTGATTTACTGAAAGAGATTGAACAGGCCTACCAGCGCGCGGGCGATGTGCAACTGATTCGTGTCCACGGAGATTGCCATGCTGGAAATATTTTATGGCGCGATGATACCCCACACTTTGTCGATTTTGATGATGCACGCATGGGGCCTGCGATTCAGGACTTATGGATGTTTTTGACTGGCGATCGTCAGCAACAGCAGTTGCAGATTGGTGAAGTGATAGAAGGCTATACTGAATTCGCCGATTTTAATCCTCGTGAGCTACATTTAATTGAAGCACTCCGTACATTACGTATGATGCACTACGCCGCGTGGATAGCCCGTCGTTGGGACGATCCAGCGTTCCCGCATAATTTTTCCTGGTTCAATACGGAGCGCTATTGGGGTGAGCATCTGTTACAGCTGCGAGAGCAGTTTTCGGCACTCCAAGAGCCCGTACTTAAACTTCTCTGACCTAGATGGTTTGCAAGGATTGTGAAAATTAATAGCGCTGTTCTGGCGGGTTGGGTCTTATATCTGATGATCTTGCTCTCCATTTTCCATGGGTTTTACACCGATCTACCTAGCTGGTGGGCGGGTCTATCAGGTTGGTTAGCAGCACTTTTGCTGATCCGTCGTGTACGTCCTATGCAAAAGATCCAGTCGAGTATTATGGGTGTGCTAGGCGTGGTTGGGTTGGCATGGGGAATGAGCGTTGATGCCGAGCCAAAAATCATTTTAGACGCCTTAAGCGCCAATCAGTCGCTGGTGACAATGCTGGCAGCGGTCAGTTTTTTGCGGCTAATTACCGCGTCTGATCTCTCATCGGATAGACCCGAACCACAAGGTAAATCTGCACTATGGCAAACGCTACTGGGTGTACATGCCTTTGGGGCAGTGATTAATCTATCTGCCATGATGATCATGGGAGAGAAGCTGAATGCCAAGCAGCCAATAAGCATCACTCAAGCTGCAACGCTGTCACGCGGCTTTGGCTTAGCTGCACTTTGGTCCCCTTTCTTTGCGGCTATGGGGGTTGCGTTAACGAACGCCCCTGGAGCTCAGTTGATGGTGTTATGGTTTACGGGGACGCCGATTGCAGCCGTGGCTTTGTATATTGCCGGCCGAGATTTAATTAAAGATGGTGATATGGAGCAGTTTATAGGTTACCCACTTAATCTGTCAGCTCTTTTAGTGCCCGTTACCTTGGCCGTTCTTATAATGGCCGGCCACTGGGTTATGCCGAGTGTGTCAGTACTCACTCTCATCTCGTTTTCTTCAATTTTCTTATCATTTCTGATTCTTACCGCACGCTTCCAGCGTTCTGGATTACTTACCTATAAGAGCCATATCGAAACGGTTATCCCGAATATCGGTTCAGAGCTGACGCTCTTCTTAGCGGCAGGTGTATTTGCGGTTGGTATCAGTGTCGTGATGAAAACAGCGGGTATTTCACTGGGCATTGAACATTTTGGTGCTTGGCAGGCGAGTGGATTATTGGTGTTATCACTTGCGTTAGCGATTGCGGGTGTTCATCCGATTATAACGATAGCGACGGCAGGTGGATTGTTAGCAAACTTAGATGCACCACCGAACCTGCTAGGTATGACCTTCTTGATGTGCTGGGCCGGAGGTGTGATTGGTTCGCCTCTGTCCGGTATGCACCTAGCGTTAGCAGGCCGATTTAATGTGAGTAACTTCCGGCTATTTATTAAAAACCGGCGCTTCAGTGTAAAGCTGCTTCTATTGCAGATCGGCTTTTTACATCTCTATGAAGCGCTGGCGGTATTTTGATTACTTGCCAATACAGAAGCTAGAGAAGATGCGGCCAAGCAGATCGTCACTGCTAAATTGACCTGTAATCTCTCCCAAAGCTTGCTGTGCTTGTCGAAGGTCTTCAGCAAGCAGCTCACCAGCGCCATTATATGTGAGTTGCTGCAACCCTGTATCGAGGAGTTCATGGGCTTTATTCAGTGCTTCAAGATGACGTCTGCGTGCTAAAAAACCGCCCTCAGTTGTCGCTTGATAGCCCATACACTGCTTGAGATGATCCCGCAGTAGATCAATCCCTAAATCTGCTTTTGCTGATAAGTGAATTACTTGGTAGCCATGAGCATCAGTCTGGCAGATGGCTTCGCCACTAAGGTCGGACTTGTTGCGAATAACCGTTATTTTGCTGTCATCTTGCAGCTTATCAACAAATTCTGGCCAGATCTGGTGTGGATCATCCGCACTGGTTTTGGTGCTATCGACCATCAGCAATACCCGATCCGCCTTTTGAATCTCATCCCAAGCGCGTTGGATACCGATCCGCTCGACTTCGTCTGGCGCATCACGTAGACCGGCAGTATCAATAATATGCAGAGGCATGCCATCAATGTGGATATGTTCACGCAGCACGTCGCGGGTAGTGCCCTCAATATCTGTAACAATTGCTGTCTCACGTCCTGCTAACGCGTTGAGTAGGCTGGACTTGCCTGCATTGGGTCGGCCTGCAATAACAACGCTCATCCCTTCCCTGATTAGGCTGCCCTGCTTCGCTTCTTTCTGAACCGCATCTAGGTTGCTAATGATCTGTTGTAGATCGTTAAGGACTTTGCCATCGGCAAGGAAATCGATCTCTTCCTCAGGGAAGTCGATGGAGGCTTCGACATAAATACGCAACTGGATAAGCGATTCAACGAGGGTATCGATTCGGCGTGAAAACTCGCCTTGAAGTGAGCGCAGTGCGCAGCGTGCGGCTTGTTGAGAGGCACTGTCGATCAGGTCAGCAATCGCTTCTGCTTGTGCTAAGTCGAGTTTATCGTTGAGGAAGGCTCGCTCTGAAAACTCACCCGGTCGAGCGAGGCGCGCTCCAAGGGCTTGCACTCGTTGTAGCAGGAAGTCCATAACAATGGGACCACCATGCCCTTGCAACTCTAATACATCTTCACCGGTAAAGGAGTTTGGCCCCGGGAAGTAGAGCGCAATCCCCTCATCAAGCTCATTACCTTGAGCATCACGAAACGCGCCATAGTGGGCATAGCGAGGTTTAGGGAGTAAACCTAAGACCTGTTCAGCAATCTCGCTCGCCTTTGGACCTGAAACACGAATAATACCGACCCCGCCGCGTCCCGGGGCTGTCGCTTGCGCTGCAATAGTATCTTGTGATGTCAGGTTCATAGGGTCTCCGGTTACCTAAGTGCATTGAAAAAGGCCCCCGCAGGAGCCTTTTTTTGTGTGCGTTAGCGCTAGTTTATGTTCCGCTAGGGCTCGCTTCAATCTGTTTGTTGATTACATATTGTTGTGCAATCGACAGAATGTTGTTCACAACCCAGTACAGGGTCAGACCTGCAGGGAACCATAGGAAGAAGAATGTGAACATAATAGGCAGCATCTTCATCACTTTAGCTTGCATTGGATCTGGTGGTGCAGGGTTCAGCGATTGCTGAATGAACATGCTCGCACCCATGATAATTGGCAGAATAAAGTAAGGATCTTTAACTGACAGGTCATGTAGGTACAAGAACTCTGCATGGCGAAGGCCAACAGACTCCATTAATACCCAGTAGAGTGCGATGAAAATTGGCATCTGAGCCACGATAGGAAGACAGCCGCCTAGTGGGTTGATCTTCTCTTTCTTGTAAAGCTCCATCATAGCATGAGACATTTTTTGCTTATCATCGCCATACAGCTCTTTTAAGCGAGTCATCTCAGGACCAAATTTACGCATTTTTGCCATCGATTTAAACGCTTTAGCGTTCAGTTGGAACAGCAAGGCTTTAACCAGTAGAGTGATGGCGATAATCGCAACGCCCCAGTTACCTACGATGCTATGGATCCATTTCAAGACCATATAGATAGGGGATGCAATCCACCATAACCAACCGTAATCGATAGTCAGCTCTAGATTCTTAGCCGCAGACTCCATTTGATCGATATCTTTAGGGCCTGCAAAGAATTTAGCTGTTACGGTTTTCTCTTCACCCGGAGCAACCTGCAACGTTGGGGAGATAAATCCTGCAACATAGTTGCCATTCAGCTTACGCGTTGAGTAGGTATAATCAGCCCCTGGTGCTGGAATCCATGCACTAACAAAGTAGTGCTGAACCATCGCAACCCAACCATCCGCTGAAGCTTCTTTGAAGTTTGCTTCATCGATATCATCGAATGTGTACTTACGGTAGTTGCTCTGTTGTGTAGAGAACACTGGACCAAGATAAGATTGCATACCCATATCAGTTGATGCGTTCGGGTCTGCACTCAAATCGCGTTTAATTTGTCCAAACAAGTTAGCAGAGAACGCTTCTGCTGATTTGTTATCAACAATGTATTCTAAGCCGACAGAGTATGAGCCTGGAGTAAAGGTGAAGCGCTTAATAATGTTGACGCCTTGCTTATCAGTGAACTTAAGATCCACATTGATAGCATCGCCCTCTTGAGCAGAGTAAGCACTTTTCTCAACAGTATACGTTGGGCGGCCTTCTGGAGAAGCATCCGGACCGTTAGGGCCTACTAAACCACTTTGTGAAATGTAGGTACGGTTCTCTGTTTGCTCTAATAGCACAAAGGGTAGATCAGATTTCAGCATCGCTTTGTGTTTAGGCAATGCGACCTGAATAATATCCCCACCTTTTGTATCAATCAGAACATCCAACATATCGGTTTTAACTTCGATTAGCTGAGATTTTGATGCACTCTGAGTAGTCGTTCCAGTAATGGGAACATCTGGAGCGGCTGTTTTATCTGTTTCTGTTGTCGGTAAATCGCTGCTTACCGGTGCACTGCCATAGGCAGAAACAGAAGCAACAGGGGCTTGTGCCGTTTGAGGCTGACCGTAATCTGCATTCCACTGTAATACCAGCATATAGGAGATTATCGCCAGGGCGGCAACCAGTATGACTCGCTGTACATCCATAGGTTTAGACCGTTAATCTTGCTTGTTAATTACATGTTTGGATTTTTTATTCACTCTTTGCCAACATTTCTCAGCTAAACGGTGAAGATCATCGTGGCTAAGATCTCCTAAACCGGGTCGAGCAAGGATGACCATGTCGATATTCGGTAGAGAGTGTTGATTAAGGCGAAAAGACTCGCGAATGATACGCCGAACTAGGTTACGTTTCACCGCTCTGCGTATATTTTTTTTGGAAATGACAAACCCAAGCCGTGTGTGGTCAAGTTTGTTGGGACGGGCGAGTATAAGAATCCGTTGATCCGGAACTTTAATCGAAACGTTTTCGAAGACCTGCTGAAAATCCCCGGCAGTCAGCAGACGCAGCTGTCGGGGATATCCGAATTCGGTCATTCAATTAACCAGTTAAGGCTGCTACCTAAATTAGGCAGACAGACGCTTACGGCCTTTTGCACGACGACGGTTGATTACCGCACGACCGTTTTTAGTTGCCATGCGAGCACGGAAACCGTGTGTACGAGCACGTTTTAATACGCTTGGTTGAAATGTTCTTTTCATCAGTCAGTCCTACTTAACGCTTAGTTTATGCTCAAAAATTAAGTTGGCTGATGCCACAGAGCAAAAATTCAAGACGCGAAATTCTAGAGAATAAATCATCTATTTACAAATGCTTTTTACATTATTTGCATAAACATTTTACGTTTTGTTTTTGGCTGATTAACTTTATGAAATGTATAAGAATTTTGGATAAATATGTTTATAAACTGTAATGCCCTTTTTAAACAGTGACTTAGCTTGTGGGTAGACTTCTTGGTATAATGTTAATTAATTGTTTTTAGTCCGATTTATCTGGATTTGGCTAGACTTTAACCGCTGAACTAAAGTTTTTATTCGGAAGTTGCGGTTAATAACTTTATTTTTTTGTGACTGTGTGGATA
>DAIRSP010000029.1:0-22421 GCA_036804365.1 Neptunomonas sp.
TCTTTGCCGAGTAGCTCAATATATTTCGGTGCAATATATTCTTTAATAAAGCGGATATACTTTTCTTGAAGCTCCGGTGCGAACTGTTGTTGCTCAATTTCACGCTCAAGCACATACATAAGGTGCACGGGGTTAGCTGCTACCTCTGATGGATCGAAGTTAAATACTTTAGACAAAATTTTGAAGGCAAACCGGGTGGATAGACCGTTCATCCCTTCATCGACACCAGCCATATCTTTGTATTCTTGCATCGATTTAGCTTTAGGGTCGGTATCTTTGAGATTTTCGCCGTTATATACCCGCATTTTAGAATACAAGTTTGAATTTTCAGGCGTTTTTAGACGTGATAGCACGGTAAACTGAGCTAGCATATTGAGTGTGTCTGGAGCACAAGGTGCTTTATTGAGCGAACTGTTCTCTAGAAGTTTCTCATAAATCTTGATCTCTTCTGAAATACGGTTGCAGTAAGGTACTTTGACAATATAAACACGGTCAATGAAAGCTTCGTTGGTTTTGTTATTTCGGAAGGATTGCCATTCAGATTCATTTGAATGCGCAAGAATAATTCCATCAAAAGGTATCGACCCCATCCCTTCAGTACTGTTGTAGTTCCCCTCTTGGGTGGCGGTTAGTAAGGGATGCAGCACTTTTATCGGTGCTTTAAACATCTCTACGAACTCCATAATCCCTTGGTTTGCATGGCACAAAGCTCCCGCAAAACTATAAGCATCAGGATCATGTTGCGGAAACTCTTCCAATTTACGGATATCAACTTTACCCACTAAGCTGGAAATATCTTGGTTATTTTCATCACCCGGTTCGGTTTTGGCGATAGCGATTTGATTCAGAATAGATGGGTAGAGTTTTACTACAGTAAATTTGGAGATATCGCCGCCAAACTCATGTAGACGTTTAACCGCCCAAGGCGACATGATGCCTTTAAGGTAGCGTCGAGGAATACCATATTCCTCCTCTAAAATGGCCGCGTCCTCTTCAGGGTTAAACAGACCAAGCGGTGATTCATACACAGGAGAACCCTTAATCGCATAGAAAGGGATCTTTTCCATCAGGTGCTTGAGCCGTTCTGCAAGTGAAGATTTACCACCCCCTACAGGGCCTAAGAGGTAGAGAATTTGCTTTCTTTCTTCAAGCCCTTGAGCGGCATGCCTGAAGTATGAGACGACATTTTCTATTGCTTCTTCAGTGCCATAAAATTCATCAAAAGCGGGATAACGCTTGATCACTTTATTTGAAAAAATGCGGCTCAGACGAGGATCTTTAGCCGTATCTACTAATTCAGGTTGGCCAATGGCTTTCAACATACGCTCGGCAGCACTGGCATAAGTTAAAGGGTCTTCTTTGCACAGTTGCAAGTACTCCGTCAGACTCATCTCTTCCTGAGTAGTCGATGCATAACGTGTTTTGTAGTGTTCAAATATGCCCATAGCGATCACCTTTTAGTAGTTGCTGGCGAGCTGAAAAACGACTGCAAAGCTTTACCGCCTAAATCACTCTATATATTTCAGTGTAGTCCAGACTGGAGAGTTTCCACCTAATAAATTAGACATTTTCTATGTAGTAAGTTGCATCTCTTTGGGGATTTCTTGCAGTGCGTTGATAAATGCAGCTAGAAATCTAGATGCTTCTCCGCCCGTGGCAACTCTATGATCAAAAGTGAGTGATATGGGTAAAATTCGCCCAATAATCATAGCGTTGTTATCAACTATAACTTCGGTACGAATAGCGCCAGTGGCTATAATGGCAACTTGAGGTGGTACGATAATAGGGGTTGCATATCGTCCAGATAGGGTGCCGAAATTGCTGAGGGTTATGGTTGCACCTTGCAATTCTGAGGGTGGGATTTTACGTGCAATAACATCCTGTCTAAGTCGATTCAGTCCAGCTCTGAGTTCTTCATCACTACGTTCTGCAATATTGCGCATCACAGGGACAAACAAACCATGTTCGGTATCCACAGCTATCCCTAAGTCAATATGGTTATGCTTGCGTAAGGAGCGCTGTTCACCCTCATACCAACTGTTGAGTATGGGTTCAACTCGACAGGCGGCAGAAACGGCCCTGATTAGACGCAGCGTAATATCCACCGAATCTGGCCAATGAGTCACATTGGCGTCGTCAAATAATGAAACAGGCACCACCTGAGCATGAGATAAGCTCATGCTGCTTGCCATGTGCTTTCTGACCCCTTGGAGTTGTTCGGGCGTTCCAAATTGCTCATTTTTTTTAGCGTTGAGTTCAATATCCGCTAAGGTAATAACACCGTGAGGGCCGGTGCCTTTTATGGTGCTTAAATCAACGTTTAAGCGTTGAGCTAGGGAACGAAGGGCTGGTGTAGTGGGGGGGCGGTGTGCGAGTGAACTGGGCGCCGCGCCAATAATAAAATGATCAGAGCGATCGACAGCGCTTGCGCGTTTTAGATCACCTACAACTGTGCCGCTATCGGTATCTTCGTCGGATAAAAACTCTATTAATGGCTCGCCGGTATGAACAGTATCGCCGGCTTTACCAAACAGGTGGGCAATGGTACCTGCTTGAGGGCTAGGTATCTCGATCAGCGCTTTAGCGGTTTCTACTGACACCAGTGGTTGGTCGATTGTGACCATGTCACCCTCATTTACATGCCACTCCACAATATCGGCTTCGGGTAAGCCTTCGCCTAAATCAGGTAGTTTGAAAAATTTCATTTTAGGAGTACTCCATCGTCCGCAAGACTGCATCAATAATTTGATCGGTTTGAGGCATGTAGTCTTTTTCAAGTTTGAAATAGGGCATGATGGTGTTGTACCCCGCGACTCGCTCGACCGGTGCCTTGAGATAGAAAAGTGCCTCCGCAGCCAGTATTGCGGCTATTTCAGAACTCACGGAGCAATTAAGTGCCGCTTCTTGAATGATGACACAGCGTCCTGTTTTTCCGACGGACGCGAGTATCGTTTCCTTGTCAATTGGGCTGATAGAGGCGAGGTCAACGACCTCACAGCTGACACCCTGTTCAGCTAAAGCTGTTGCGGCCTCAAGGGTTTCTTGAATCATTGCGCCCCAGCTGACCAGTGTGACATCGTTACCCTCTTTTAGGGTGAAACAGGTATCTAAAGGTAGATCTTGGCCATCATCATCAACAGGTTGATTCTGACTCCGGTAGATACGCTTAGGTTCAAGGAAAATAACAGGGTCGGGATTTCTGATAGCCGCTAAGAGCAGCCCATAGGCGCGTTGCGGTGATGAAGGGATAACGACTCTAAGACCCGCAGTATGCGCGAAGAGGGCTTCGGTACTTTCAGAGTGATGTTCGGGGGCATGAATGCCACCCCCGTAAGGTGCTCTGATGACGAGTGGGCAACTCAAACGTCCTCTGGTTCGATTGCGCATGCGTGCTGCATGGCAGACTATTTGCTCCATTGCTGGAAAAATAAACCCAAGAAATTGGATCTCTGCGATAGGTTTTAAGCCTTGCGTTGCCATCCCAATAGCTAAACCTGCGATCATATTTTCTGCTAGAGGTGTGTCCATCACGCGCTTTATGCCGAACTTGGCCTTTAAGTTGACGGTGGCTCTAAAGACACCGCCATTAGTACCGACATCCTCGCCCAGCAAAATCACATCTGCGTCGTCGCTCATGGCACGATGAAGCGCAAGATTCACCGCTTCTACCATGCATAGATTGTGAGTATCTTGATTGCTCATTTTTGACCTCTCTTCTCGGCCAATGCCATAGCCTGAACCTTCTGCTGCTCAGTTGAGGCCGGTAATGTCTCGAATAAATAATCAAACATATCGCTGATTGAGGGCGCCGGTGTTTTTAGGTATTCATCAACAGCTGTTTGAATGGTAAGCGCGCAGGCTTGATTGAGTTGTTGCTCTTGAGTCTCATCCCACCAACCTTGCACAGATAAAAACTGCCGTAAGCGTTTAATTGGTTCTTTGTCCCACGCGGCTTTTAATGCCTCTGGCTCACGGTAGCGGGTCGCATCATCGGCAGTTGTATGATCGGATAATCGATAACTGACTGCTTCAATCAAGCTCGGGCCTTTACCTTTTCGGGCATGATCGAGCGCTAGACTTATCCTTTGATGCAAGGCGATAGCGTCATTACCATCAACCTGCTCACATTGAATACCTGCGCCTATTCCTTTTTGCGCTAAAGTTTGTGCAGCAGTCTGCAATTGTCGAGGGACTGAGATCGCCCATTGGTTGTTATTGATAATAAAAACCACGGGGAGCTGCCAAGCGCCGGCAACATTGAGAGCTTCGTAAAAATCACCTTTTGAAGTACCGCCATCGCCTATCATGGCAACAACCGCACGCCCTTGATGTCTGATCTTTATAGCAGTGGCGACCCCGCAAGCATGTAGGTATTGGGTGGCAATCGGCACCGCATTCGGCAGATCTTGATGCTGCCCAAGCGCCGCGTTACCTCGCTCATCTCCTCCCCAGTAACCTAATATTTCGGAAAACTTAGCGCCTCGAATGACCTGCATTATATGGTTGCGATAGTAAGGGACCAGTACGTCCGAACTGTTCATTAGGGCGGCCGTCACACTGTCGATGGCCTCGCATCCACATGATGACGCATAGGTGCCTAGCTGTCCGGTACGTTGTAAGGAGATGGCTTTATTATCAAACAGACGAGAAAGAACCATCCATTTATAAGACTCAACTAATGGTTTGCCCGAGGCTAGCTGATCGGGAAGAGGGCAAACAAGTTGCCCAGACTCATTTAAGCATTGGTGAAAAATGATATCTGCATAGTATGTCGTTTTCATAAAGGTATCCTCCGTTGGATGATGCCCTATATTCTGAATAGCACAAAAAGAGGGTTTACGCTTAATAAAACGCGATTAAATTCGTGAACTGGAGGTTATCTTCGGACGGTAAATAGGGTAAATTAAGACGTGACTATAGACTAAATTCTATTCAGAAAACGGTATTAGGCCTGTAGATAACGTATAATTATTACTATAAATGTACCCTTCGCTCGGAAAATTCATGCGTAAGCTAAAATCATTGTTATTCAGTGTGCTGATGTGCTGCTCTCTTAATCTGTATGCAGCGCCAGACTATGGCGTTTCAGAAGGTAATGAAGAACTGTTATTAAAAGGTTTGGAGTCACTTGCCACACAGCAGTTTGATGCCGCGTTGATGCAGTTCAAAGAGTTAACAGAAAAGCGTCCGGATTTTAGGTTAGCGCAACTGGTGTATGCTGATTTGTTAGCATCGCAAGTCAACCCCCTGGGCAGTATCGGTAGTGATGTCTCTAGAAAACAAGAGATCCAAGGACTTATCGAAGAAGCAAGGGCACGGTTAAGTGTTAATAAACATAAACCGGCTGCTGGCTTGCTACCGGAAGGGCTGATCAAGATGAGTAATGATCAGCGTTACGTGATAGTTGTTGATACGAATTTCTCTCGCCTATTTCTATTCGAGAACAGAAAAGGCGTCCCTTATTTAGTGAAGGACTTCTACGCGTCTTATGGTCGTGGCGGCACAGATAAAGAGCGCCAAGGCGACCTGAAAACACCCCTAGGTGTCTATTTTGTCACAGCGCGATACAGCGACGAGATGTTACCTGAACGCTATGGCTCTGGAGCTTTACCCCTGAACTATCCAAACGCATGGGATTCACGCAACGGTAGAACGGGGAGTGGTATTTGGCTGCATGGATCGCCGGTAGATACTTACAGTCGACCACCGAAAGCGAGTGAGGGGTGTGTTTCATTAACCAATCCCGACTTTATTGAACTCGATAAGCTCGTTGATATTGGAAATACCCCCGTGCTAATCGGCTATAACATGAAGTGGATTAATCGAACGCAATGGCAATCGCAACAGAAATCAATTGAGCGTGTCGTTGAGCAGTGGCGTAAGGATTGGGAAAGTCGAGATCAAAAACGCTATATCTCTCATTATTCAAAACAGTTTAGCGATGGAGCGCGCAATTATGCGTCCTTTGCTGATTACAAATCTCGGGTTAATAGCGGCAAGTCCTTTATTAAAGTCGATTTAGAGAACTTAAGCATTTATCGCTATCCTAATGATCCTAATTTAATGGTCGCGACATTCAAACAGGATTATCAATCGGATAATTATGAAGCGATCTCTGTTAAGCGTCAGTATTGGGTTAAAGAGGGTGGTGAGTGGCGCATTGCTTATGAGGGTGATCCTTCTAAAGGGGTTCCTTGATTAGGGGTTTAAGTTACATTGATGCACAGAAGTTTTAGTCTTAAAAAGGTCACTATCCCGACTATCAAAAGCTTTAAGCATCAGTCCTTAATATGGCTAGAGCGTGTATTGCCTGAGTTCGGAGTTGTCGGATTTTCGGGGATTAGGTCGAATGATTTAATTACACTTTATCAAACAATTTCTCCGTTAAGTAAAATCATTGAGTGGCCCTCCAAAAGCAGTCAATCGGTAGAAAATTACCTAGCTGAAAGGCTTGAGTTGCCTTCATCTAATATCGCTTTTATGCCCCATTATGTCCGCCGTTGGGCTGAGCAGGGTAACAGCATAGGGATCATTGTTGATCCCTCTTCGATTGAGTCACAAGATTTTGAAAAACTGCTATCTCTGTCTCTGAACAGTTTTAATCAAGGGTATGCGCTGCGTTTGCTAGTCTCTCTTGAGAATCAAAGAGGGGGGGTAAAAGTACCCAAACAGATACGTGAACGGATTGTAGAGAAAGTCAGGTTTCAACCGAACTCGAATCTAGAAGAGCGTTCAAATACAGTCCTTGTCTTTACGTTATTAGGCAGTTGTTTGGTTTTGGGCTTTGGGGGCATCACATTTTATTCTGAGTTCAATAAAAAGGTGACAGTGCCAAAAAATATTAACTTAATAGCACCAGCACCAGCACCAGCACCAGCACCAGCACCAGCACCAGCACCAGCACCAGCCATCGTCGAGCCTGAAAAATCATCCGATCTTGAACAAGAGATGTTAGCTTTTCTAAAGGATTGGGTTACTGCGTGGCAGCAACAGGATAGCCGAGCATATTTATCGCAATATACCGATGAATATAGTGCGTTAAAGCACCTCTCGGCGGCTGAGTGGCGACAAATGAGAACAGAGCGAGTTATCCAACCTCGATGGATTAGAATAGAAACGGGTCCCGTAACGGTGACAGAAGAGCGAGATAAGGTGAGGCTGGATTTTTGGTTGCTCTATCGTTCAGAGCAGTACCAAGATAATACCCATAAGTCGATTTTATTGAGTCGTCGCGGCGGGCAATGGAAGATAGAGGAAGAACTTAACTTAGAAGTACTTCCCCTCTAGGGTTAACGCCTTAGAGCGAGCGCTCTGAAGATATCTTCCAACTGTTCTGTATACGAACCAACGTGATCTCTTTATTGGTCATATCCTGATAGGTATTAGACTCATAACGTTGGTTGAAGGTCACAATCGCAGTATTCGCATTCAATTGCGTCGCGCTCAAATTAGCGAGGGTCACTTTGATGTATGTCGGCTTGGTTAGACGTTGATTACGCTGCGCTTGCCAAGCGCTGTTTGATAAACCATCTGGGCTGTAGTTAGGCACATAGCTATTGATATAGCCATCCACATCTTGATTAGACCATGCATCCGCCCAGGTTTGAACCGCTGCTGTGAAAGCCCCTGTACTTGATGATGAAACCGTAGGTGTTGAGCTTTCGTTGCGATTTGTCATGTCGGCTGTGGTTGAGGCTTCTACAACGACAACATTGTTAGAAACCGATTCTATTTTATTGGAGCTCGATACAACCACGGGTTTCGATGTGATTTCTTGGACCGCTTCTTGACTCGATTGAGGAATATAAGTGGCCACCTCTTTTGTTGGCTCTGGTTGTGCGACAGGCTCAGGCGCTACATATTTTGGCTCAGGTTTAGGGGTCAAACTTGCAACGGTTGCTGAAGAAGTGATCGCTGCGGGTTGATAATTAACTGCTGGAGCAGAGCTATCAGACGTGCGTCGAAGCATCACAAGTTGCGGCGCGTTCTGTTTCTCGTCCATATTCAGGGCA
The DNA here is from genome assembly GCA_036804365.1 of Neptunomonas sp. Taxonomy (GTDB): domain Bacteria; phylum Pseudomonadota; class Gammaproteobacteria; order Pseudomonadales; family Balneatricaceae; genus Neptunomonas. The sequence continues at coordinate 8,013 of DAIRSP010000029.1, forward strand.
CGACTGTACGCCTGAGATGCAACAGTTGAGTAAAGTTCGCGAAGGTTCTGATGTACTTGGGCGTAAGTTGGGTGTGTGCTAAAGGCCTTTAAGAGTGTTTCGATGGCTTTACCGTAATCACCCTGCTCGGAATATAGGACAGCTAAGTTGTTGTAGGCTTCTGGGGAGGTGGGGTAGCGGCTGATGGTATTTTTCAGTAACGCTTCTGCCTCTTTCGTCTGCCCCATATTGTTTAAAACAAGGCTTTTGGTGAGCAATCCTTCTAAGCTGTTAGGGTTGTTTGCCATATAGCTGTTAATCGCAGTCATCGCACCCCGATGATTGCCATCTTTTGACATAGATTCGATACGCATTAACTCAGGTGTCGTCGCAGCAGGGTTGCGAACAGCAACCTGCTGCACATTTGTGGTCGATTTGCTAATCGCTGTTTGCGGTTTCACATTGGTTGCAGACGGGGCCTCTTTCTCCTGTTGTAACCAAGCCTTAATTTCAGCAAGCTTTCCTTGCATCCAGGCTTCATCAGTGGAAGGTAGCGCTTTAGCGTCTATAACTTCTCGATCAGGCCGTTGCTTGTCAGTATCACAGGTATAGTCCGCCGACTGTCCTCCATTACGGCAAAAGCTAGAGATATCTTGGTCGTTATCGCTGGCATGAGATGCAGTTGAAATAGCTGTTGCAAGAAGAAGAGCTAGAGGCGTGCGTTTAATATCCATGAATCGCTGTCTTAAATCCGCTATTAAGGGTGGTTGAATCGCTTTTAAGTGGGTGTTAAAGGCGATTTTTTCATCATAAAACTTCGAGATTATAACCTTGAATTCAAATGAAAGCGTAGTCTTACAAAGGTATAAAGATAACAGAATTATCAGTGGATTATCTGTTTTAAAATAAAAAGCCACCTAAAGAGGTGGCTTAACATTTTATGCTTGTTCGCGGGCTATCGCTCGGTAAGCAATATCTGTGCGGAAATAAGCGTCCTTCCAGCTAACTTCTTTGAGTAAGCTATACGCGCGTTGCTGTGCTTCGGTCACCGTATCCCCAAGTGCCGTGACACATAAGACACGACCGCCAGCAGTAACAACTTTTCCATCCTGCTCCTTTGTGCCAGCATGGAATATCTTAGTTCCTTCCGGCGTTGCACTAGGTAAGCTGATTACGTCCCCTTTAGCGTAGTCGCCTGGATAACCACCTGCTGCCATAACCACACCGACAGAACAGCGTGAATCCCACTCAGCGGTTGTGGAGGCTAAGTTTTTAGCCAATGCTGCTTCACACAGTTCAACGATACTGGTTTTCAAACGCAGCATAATGGGTTGTGTTTCAGGGTCACCAAAGCGGCAGTTATATTCGATTACTTTCGGTGTACCATCGGACATAATCATCAGGCCAGCATATAAGAAGCCTGTGTACTCATTGCCTTCAGCCTTCATGCCGTTAACGGTTGGCATAATGACTTCAGACATAACGCGCTCATGGATCTCAGGTGTAACAACAGGCGCAGGGGAATAAGCACCCATGCCGCCAGTATTTGGACCGGTATCACCATCGCCAACACGTTTGTGATCTTGGCTGGTGGCCATGCTCAGTACGTTATCACCATCCACCATCACGATGAATGATGCTTCTTCACCGTCTAAGAACTCTTCGATAACAACGCGGCTGCCTGCATCACCGAAAGTGTTGCCTGAAAGCATATCGCGGATCGCATCTTCGGCTTCTTCGAGGGTCATCGCCACGATAACACCTTTACCTGCTGCAAGGCCGTCGGCCTTAACAACGATAGGAGCACCTTTCTCGCGGACATAAGCAAGGGCAGGTTCAACCTCTGTAAAGTTTTGATAGTCAGCGGTAGGAATCTGTTGGCGAGCTAAGAAGTCTTTAGTAAATGCTTTTGAGCCTTCTAATTGAGCAGCAGCCGCTGAAGGACCAAAGATCGCCATACCTGCAGCACGGAATTTATCAACGACACCTGCTACTAATGGAGCTTCAGGGCCTACAATTGTCAGATCAATCGACTCTTGCTGTGCAAAGTTAAGCAAAGCATCCAGATCAAGTACATCGATCGCAACATTGCTTAATTTGTCTTCAAGTGCAGTGGCTGCATTACCTGGTGCAACGAAGACTTGTGATACACGCGGATCTTTTGCTGCTGACCATGCTAAGGCATGCTCACGGCCGCCAGAACCAATAACTAAAATTTTCATAACAATTAACTCTCAAAGAGGAACGCAACCCGAAGGTTGCGTTCTGACTAAAGCTTAGTGACGGAAATGGCGCATACCAGTAAAGACCATAGCAATGCCATGCTCATCTGCGGCATCAATAACCTCTTGATCTCGCATAGAGCCACCCGGTTGAATAATGGCTTTAATTCCCACAGCCGCAGCTGCATCAATACCATCACGGAATGGGAAGAATGCATCAGATGCCATGACAGCCCCAGCAACCTGTAAGCCTGCGTGTTCCGCTTTGATTGCAGCGATGCGTGCTGAGTTAATGCGGCTCATTTGGCCCGCACCCACGCCAATTGTCTGGCGACCTTTTGCATATACAATCGCGTTAGACTTAACGAATTTAGCGACTTTCCATGCAAAAATGAGGTCGTGGATTTCAGCTTCTGTTGGTTGACGTTTTGTGGAGATTTTTAGATCGTCAGCGGTGATCATACCGTTGTCACGGTCTTGGACTAAAAGCCCGCCGTTAACGCGTTTGTAGTCAAGTCCTGCAATACGCTCCATTGACCATTCGCCGCACTCAAGTAAACGTACGTTTTTCTTCGCTTCAACAACCGCTGCTGCTGCAGGCGATACTTTAGGAGCGATGATCACCTCGACAAATTGACGATCAACAATCGCCTGCGCAGTAACTGCGTCTAACTCGCGGTTGAATGCGATGATGCCGCCGAATGCGGATTCACTGTCAGTAGCGTAAGCCAGTTCGTAAGCAGCAAGAATGCCGTCAGTAGAAACTGCAACACCGCAAGGGTTGGCATGTTTAACGATAACGCAGGCAGGCTTAGTGAAAGACTTCACGCACTCTAACGCAGCATCAGTATCGGCAACATTGTTGTATGACAGCTCTTTGCCTTGCAGTTGTTTAGCTGTAGCAATAGAGGCTTCAGCGGGATTTGCTTCAACATAGAAAGCAGCGTTTTGGTGAGGGTTTTCACCGTAACGCATATCCTGTGCTTTGATAAACTGGGTATTAAAAGTACGAGGGAAGCGATCACGATTTTCTGTGCTGAGTGTCTCAGCTTCAAGGTCAATCGTGCCCAAGTAGTTGGCGATCATGCCATCATAGCTAGCGGTATGCTCAAATGCTTGCACGGCTAGATCAAAACGTGTTTTCAGGCACAGTCCTTGGTTAGCTTTTAGCTCTGCTAATACGGTTGCATAGCTTGATGCATTCACAACAATCGCCACATCTTTGTGGTTTTTTGCTGCAGAACGAACCATCGTTGGTCCACCAATATCGATATTTTCAATCGCCATGGGTAGCTCGCAATCTGGACGTGCAATAGTGGCTTCGAATGGGTACAGGTTCACTACAACCATATCAATTGGATTGATACCGTGTTCTTGCATGATTGCGTCATCTTGGCCGCGACGACCTAAAATGCCACCGTGAACTTTAGGATGTAGCGTCTTAACACGGCCATCCATCATTTCAGGGAAGCCTGTGTAGTCTGATACTTCAACGGCCGGAACCTGGTTGTCGCAAAGAAGTTTGTAAGTGCCGCCAGTGGATAAAATCTCCACGCCTTGTGCATTTAGTTCACGCGCGAACTCGATAATACCAGTTTTATCCGAGACACTAATTAATGCTCGACGGATAGGTGTATAGTTTTGCTGTGCCATGCTATTTCACTATCGTTAGAAGTTGGAAGAATTAGAGTAAGCCGTATTGCTTAAGCTTTTTACGCAAAGTCCCGCGGTTTAAGCCAAGGAGTTCTGACGCTTTTGTCTGGTTGTCTTTGGTATAAGCCATGACTGTTTCAAATAACGGCGCTTCGATTTCGGACAAAACCATTTGATAAACATCTGTCACGGGCTGACCGTCCAGTTGTTTGAAGTAGTGACCTAGGGAAACGTGCACACTGTCTCTCAGGGTTTGATGCTGAGTTTCTTCATGTGTCCCATGAGTTCTATTTAAAGCGGTAGTTATGTTTTCTTTAATATCCACAGTACTTATATACCCGTTGACTTGAATCAAGCTGCAGCAAAGGATGCTTGAACATCTGAAAAGTAATGTTCAATAGCGGCAACTTGTTCGACTGCTGATTCTAGTTGATTAAAGTGAGCGCGGAACGATACGCCTTTTGGCTGTTGATGCAAGTACCAGCCAACATGTTTACGTGCGATTCTTAGCCCTAAATATTCGCCATAAAAGAGATGTAATGCTTCTACATGCGCTACCAAGGTTTCCTTGATGGTGGCTATGCTAGGCTTCTCAAGATGTGTTTTATGGCGTAAGTAATGATCTATCTCCCTGAAAATCCACGGATTTCCTTGTGCCGGACGTCCGATCATGACTGCATCTGCTCCGGTAAAATCAATAACGGCTTTTGCTTTTTCGGGCGAGTTAATATCACCGTTTGCAAACAGAGGAATGTCGATCGTTTTTCGAACATCTGCGATCGTTTGGTACTCGGCATCGCCTTTGTAACCGCAGGCTCTTGTCCTGCCGTGTATGGCTAATGCCTGTATACCCAAGTCTTCCGCCATGCGTGCAATTGTAAGTGCGTTTTTTTGGTCTTGAGACCAACCTGTACGCATTTTTAATGTCACAGGTACATCAACCGCGGCTACGACAGCTTTAAGGATAGAGTGAACCATCGCCTCATCCTTCATTAGAGCTGAGCCTGCGGCTTTATTGCACACTTTTTTAGCTGGGCACCCCATATTGATATCGATGATTTGGGCGCCGCGTTCGACATTTTCCTGTGCTGCTTGAGCCATCATTAGAGGATCACCGCCTGCAATTTGTATTGAGCGCGGTTCATCCTCGCCACTGTGGTTGAGGCGGTACGTTGATTTTCGGCTGTTCCATAAGCGCGTATCAGACGTTACCATCTCAGACACTACCAGTCCTGCCCCTAATTTTTTGCATAACTGACGAAACGGCTGATCAGTCACTCCCGCCATCGGTGCGAGAATTACTTTGCTGTCGATTCTATAAGGACCAATATGAAACATGGACGACCTTGAATGTCAGAAAACGTTAACCATCACCTCTAAAAAAAGGTGAATGGGTGAAATTAGGGAAGGGCGTAATCATACTCCTTAGCGAAGGAGGCTCCAAGCCGTTTTGATGATTTTTTGATCGTTTTGGGGGTTGCTTAAAGAAGCTCAAGTTGGTAGCTAACGGCGCGTCTGCCCGGTGACATAAGGTCTAACTGGATTTGTATTGGCTGTAAGCTAGGCATCATAAGATTGGGGAAGGTGCTTGAGTCTATATAATCTTGAGGCGCTAATATGCGTTGTGCGACAGGTCGGCCATTGATATCACTAAATCGCATTTGCAATGTAGGGAAGGGTTGGCTGAAGTCAGCTTGATTTTGTAACAATAAATAAACGCGGATAGCATCTTGATATTCGCTATGGGGTTGCACGATCAGCTTTTTATTAACAACTTTTGTGCGATCCGTTTTTACCGGAATCGGCTGGTGGCTAAATTGAAACGCAATTTGGTAAATAGGATAGAGCGCGTTTGAATAGAGCCACTCCGACTGTTTAATCCATAGTAGTTGCCCAGCAAGGCCGCCAATGGAAAGACAGATCGCAATACCGAAGAGGAAAGAACTGATCAGCCCAGATTTTTTTTGCGGAGCACGGACGTCATAATAGTCATCGGCTAGATCGGATAAGTCCAGATTTAGGGACTGAGTCGGGCGCTCTGTGCTTTTCTCTTGCTCGATTTCTTGAGAGGCTGCAGTGATAGTCTCTTGAGCGAGAGGTGCCTTAGCTTTTTTTCTTCGCTCGTTTTCCAGCGCGTTGAACACATGTAAGCAAGCACCACAACGAACCTGTCCAGATGCGACCTTTAGCTGCCCATCCTTAACACTGAATTCAGTATGGCAATTTGGACAGCAGGTGATGAACGCTTGCGAACTCATTTTCTACGGCCGGTTACTCTTATCCAGTCTTCTTTTTGTGCGATAGGATCTAAATCAAACCATTCGCTATAGGCTTCATGAATTTCGCCTGCTTGCACAGCAAGCAATCCTGAGAGCGCGAGTAAGCCGCCTTCTTTAACACGACTTGCTAATTCGGGGGCGAGCGACACTAATGGCCCTGCCAATATGTTGGCCACAAGTACATCCGTTTTTTCTTTAGGCGCATTTTCAGGAAGGTGTACCGTCATTTTGTTATTTGGTAGACCGTTGCGTTGTAAGTTGTCTCGTGTGGCTTGCAGCGCTTGCGGATCAATATCAACAGAGGTCACTTTAGTTGACCCCAGTAAGAGTGCCGCAATACCTAAAATACCGGAGCCACAGCCGTAGTCTGTTACAGTTTTACCCTCTAGCATTTGTCCGTCTAACCATTCTAGACAAAGTGCGGTCGTTGGGTGGGTGCCTGTGCCGAAGGCTAGACCGGGATCAAGCATCAGGTTAACAGCAGTCGGATCCGGAGCATCTCTCCAGCTTGGGCAGATCCACAAGCGGTTTCCGAACTGCATTGGGTGGTAGCTTTGCATCCATTCTCTTTCCCAGTCCTTGTCTTCTAATATTTCAGCTTTAAAAGGGGGGAAAGGTAGGTTATCAAAGATCTGATTGTATGCTTCTCTGATAAAAAGTTCTGTTTGCTGAATATCATATTCGGCATCAAATAAGCCAGTAATAGTAGTGTGTTGCCATAATGGCGTAGTGCCGAGGTCAGGTTCAAAGATAGGTTGATCGGCACTGTCTTCGTAGGTAACGGCAGCGCACCCTGCAGCAAGTAAAATGTCTTCACATTGATCTGAATGATCCGGTTTAATTTCCATCTTAATTTGCAGCCAAGGCATAATCTATTTGATCCTAATCTTTGAAATGAGCATAAACTTTGAGATAGGTTGCTCTACTAAATCAAAAAAGCCCGCAATGCGGGCCTTTGATGTATCTGATGTATTACAAACCCAGCTTTTTCTCTAGATAGTGAATATTAACACCACCCTTGCCGAAGTTAGAGTCACGCACAATATCTTGATGCAATGCAATGTTAGTGCGGATGCCTTCAACTAGCATCTCATCTAACGCATTTTTCATGCGAATTAGTGCGGTGTTACGGTCTTCACCGTAAGTGATCAGTTTGGCAACTAATGAATCATAATGCGGAGGAACGGTGTATCCATCATAAAGATGTGAGTCTACTCGCACGCCGTTACCTCCCGGTGCATGGAAATGAACCACTTTACCAGGGCTAGGCATGAAGGTTTTTGCATCTTCGGCATTAATGCGGCATTCAAACGCATGGCCACGCGCAACAATATCTTCCTGACGGTAAGATAGTGGTTTGCCTGAAGCGATTAAAAGTTGCTCTTTAACGATATCAACACCTGTAATCATTTCGGTGACAGGGTGCTCAACCTGAACGCGGGTGTTCATTTCGATAAAGTAGAAATTGCCATCTTCGTAGAGAAACTCGAACGTACCGGCACCGCGATAGCCAATTTTGATACAGGCATCAACGCATGATTGCAGTACATGGCGACGAGCTTCTTCATCAATCTGAGGCGCAGGTGCTTCTTCAACCACTTTTTGATGGCGGCGTTGCATAGAACAGTCGCGATCATATAAATGGATAGCGTTGCCTTGGCCATCAGCTAAGACTTGAATCTCAACGTGACGTGGGTTTTCAAGGTATTTTTCCATGTAAACCGTTGCATCGCCAAAGGCAGCTGCCGCTTCCGATTTAGTGACATGGATAGAGTTTAGCAGAGATGCTTCAGTGTGCACCACGCGCATACCGCGTCCACCGCCACCTGCCGCTGCTTTAATAATCACAGGGTAGCCAATACGCTTAGCGATGGCATGAATCTTCTCAGCATCTTCCGGTAGTGGGCCGTCTGAACCAGGTACGGTTGGAACACCGGCTTTCTTCATGGCTTCGATCGCAGAGACTTTATCGCCCATTAAGCGAATAGTATCTGGACGAGGACCAATGAAGGTAAAACCAGAGCGTTCAACTTGCTCAGCAAAACCAGCGTTTTCAGCTAAGAACCCATAACCAGGATGGATCCCTGAAGCGTCAGTCACTTCTGCAGCGCTGATAATCGCTGGGATGTTTAAATAGCTATGAGTAGATGAAGCCGGGCCGATACAAACCGCTTGGTCTGCTAAACGAACATGCATCAAATCTCTATCTGGCTGAGAGTGAATAGCGACTGTTTTAATGCCTAATTCTTTACATGCTCTAAGAATTCGAAGAGCAATCTCGCCGCGATTGGCAATAACAACTTTTTCCAGCATCGGGTCAAGTTCCTTTAGCGGTATTCAGGCGTTTAAACGATAGTAACCAATGGTTGATCAAACTCAACTGGCTGACCGTCTTCTACAAGGATAGCTTCAATAACACCTGACTTGTCAGCTTCGATCTGGTTCATCATTTTCATTGCTTCAACGATGCAGATAACATCGCCAGCCTTTACGGCTTTACCTACTTCGATGAACGAAGGGGAGCTTGGAGATGGTGAGCGATAGAATGTACCAACCATTGGAGAATTAACAACATGGCCATTGAATTGTGCTTCAGCTGTCGCTACCGGTGCTGAGACTGCAGCAGTTGGTGCTGCCGCTACAGGAGCAGGTGCCGCCGTTGGGATGTATTGAGGTGCTGCAACAACACTTGATCCACGACTAATGCGAACTGATTCTTCGCCTTCTTTGATTTCAATTTCGTTGATGTTCGATTCTTCCAGAAGTTCGATCAGCTTCTTAACTTTGCGGATGTCCATTCTTATCTCTTTCTCTCTGTAGCAGAATCGCTTACGGATTCTGTAAAAATGTTCATGTTCAGATTTTAGTTGTCACAATAAGTTCACTTTTTTTCAAAAGTGCAGATAAGCACAGCAGTTCGCTGTGATTTTAAACAACAGTCAGACCATTGATGAGCCAGAACCAAATGTTGGTAGGCTAATGAGCGACCATTACTGTACACAAATAAAGCGATAGGGCGTGAGGTACATGCAACTCACTCACCGCAGAATCCTGATGTACGACAAAATGACAATATGTGTGATATATAGTTTGCATTAAAGGAGGATCAGTGTCCATAAGATGGTGACTTATTTGCAGGATAGATGCTTTTTTGGCGACGTTCGTTGCTATTTTATTTAGCTGCGAATAAGGGGGTTGTTACATTTTGTTGCAATTTGCAGGTTGTCATTTACTTCGTCAGTTGTTACACCATGTTGATTATAGTTATCAAATGAGTGATAGTGCAGTGCAGCACAAAAAGTGCACAGTTTTAAGGCTTGAGAGGTTAGTTTGGATACGTTACAGAAGGCATGGTTTACATTTTGGGATGCGATTACAGGTAAACTAGGTGATAGCAGAATTTTGAAAGCTATTGTTGCAGCGCTGCTTATCTATTTGGTGACATCAATTGCTGTAGGGGTTTATTGGAGTGTCGAACCTGATCCCATTGATCTCCCGCCTGTATTAAACGTCACTACGTCTGAGCCTGTGATTGGGGCAGGCACCACAGGTGCTCTAATTGGGGTCACTAAAGCCTTACTAGAAAAACCAGGCGGATATATCAGTAACGATAGAACACCTCCAGGCGTCTGGTTGGATAATATTTCAAACTGGGAGTTTGGTGCGCTCGTTCAGGTACGAGATATGGCCAGAGCGATGCGCAAGGACTTTAGCCGTTCGCAGTCGCAATCCACCGAAGATGCTGATTTATCCTCTGCAGAGCCGATGCTGCACTTCAATAATAATAGCTGGTTGTTCCCTTCTTCTGAGGGTGAATATAAAAAGGCGCTGAAGCACTTAAATAACTACTATATCCGTTTGCAGGACCCCACTAAGCAGGATGTTCAATTCTTCGCGCGTGCAGATAATTTAAATAACTGGTTAGGTGATGTTAGTACCCGTTTAGGTAGTTTGTCTCAGCGCTTAAGTGCCAGCGTAGGGCAGCGTCGTCTGAATACGGATTTAGCGGGCGATGTAACCGCACAACAATCGACTGTGACAGATCAAGATACCGAAGTTAAAACAGATTGGTTGCAGCTGGATGATGTTTTCTATGAAGCTCGTGGTACGTCATGGGCTCTTATTCAATTGCTGCGCGGTGTTGAACAAGACTTCGGCCCTGCATTAGATAAGAAGAATGCCCGTGTGAGTTTGTTGCAGATTATTCGCGAGCTTGAAGCGACGCAGGAGACTATTTGGAGCCCCATGGTCTTGAACGGTACAGAATTTGGATTTTTAGCTAACCACTCTTTAGTAATGGCGTCTTACATTTCACGCGCTAATGCAGCGATTATCGATTTGCGTGAGCTGTTATCTAAAGGTTAGGGACGAGGAAGCAAAAGAATGATACGTGTGGTTTTTAACCAGAAAGGTGGTGTGGGTAAATCAAGTATTACGGCCAACTTGGCCGCTATCAGCGCAGAGAAAGGTTTGAAAACTCTGGTGATTGACTTAGACCCGCAATGTAACTCGACACAATACTTGTACGGCAAGGGAAGTGATGAGCTTGATCAAGATATCAAGGCATTCTTTGAGCAAACCTTAACCTTTCAACTTAAACCGCAAGGCCCAGAGGCCTTTATTCATCCTACGCCTTACAAAAATCTTTTCTTGCTACCGGCAAATGCGGATGTGGCTGATTTACAGGCCAAATTAGAGACGAAGCACAAAATCTATAAGTTAAAAGAAGCGTTAGAGCGTTTAACCGATTATGACGCTATCTATATTGATACACCGCCAGCTTTTAACTTCTTTACGCTTTCTGCGTTAGTTGCGGCTGAAAAGTGTTTGATTCCATTTGACTGCGATGAGTTCGCCCGGCATGCGCTCTATTCGCTGCTCGATAATGTGAATGAAACCCGAATGGATCATAACGAGGCGTTGCAGGTAGAGGGAATTGTAGTTAACCAGTTCCAACCACGTGCCTCTTTGCCGAAAAAAATGGTAGAAGAGTTAGAAGCAGAAAACCTACCTGTTTTGAAAAACAAAATATCTTCATCAGTGAAAATGCGTGAATCCCATAATGAGTCCATCCCACTGATCCATATGGCGCCGAAGCACAAGCTAACGCAAGAGTTCTTAGCGTTATTTGACGAGTTACATCCCTAGTTTAGAAACCAAGACGGAGCATAAAGCTCCGTCTGTCTTATACATTGACCGGAATCTTACATCCCTTTAACCGCGTAAATCCCCGGAGCATTTCTCCAGTAGCCGTGGTAATCCATTCCAAAACCGAAGATATAGCGGTCTTCAACTTGTAAACCGATAAAGTCTGCTTTTAAGTCTGGACTTGCTTTACGATCGTGTAGCTTGTCAACCAGAACGGCCGTTTGTACTGAGCGCGCCCCGTTTTTCTGGCAGAAGCTAATGATTTCGGCCAAGGTATGGCCCTCATCAAGAATATCATCAACGATCAGAACATGACGGTCGGTGAAATCGATCATAGGCGCTACTTTCCACTCCAGTTCATGCCCGGATGTCGTATTCCGATAGCGTGTCGCGTGCATATAGCCGGCTTCTAAAGGGAAATTCAATTGAGTCAGAAGTTTGCCTCCAATGACAAGGCCGCCGTTCATAATGGTAAAAATAACCGGATCTTTATCATGGAGAGCATCAGTGATTTTTGCGGCCATTTGCCTGATCGCACCTTCTACTTCTGCTTCACTGAAGAGTAAGTCTGATTCTATATAAATTTGTTTAATATGTTCGATATCAGTTTGAGACATGGCTTTGTATGGTCACTGTTGAGATGTATTAGAGAGATATTTTTCATAAGTGTAGATACCTATAGGCAGAAACGATACTGATGATGTTTTAAAAGGGCAAGTTAAGAATGCAAAATCATGACATCAGGGTCAGGTTTCTATACTCTTATACTTATGGCTAAAACGTTTAATGTCGAAATACGTAGGCCGCATAACGATAGGATTAAAAAATGAGTGTTAAAGAGATAAAACATCCATTAGTGCGTCATAAATTAGGTTTAATGCGCTCTGCTAAAATGAGCACGCGAAGCTTCCGACAACTAGCAGCTGAAGTTGGTGCCTTACTGACTTATGAGGCGACGAAAGATTTAGAATTAGAAGAGTACGAAGTTCAAGGGTGGTGCGGTGCTGTTCAGGCCGAGCGCATAAAAGGCAAAAAATTTACAGTTGTACCGATTCTTCGTGCGGGTATTGGTATGTTGGACGGAGTGCTTGATCTGGTACCGAGTGCTAAGATTAGTGTGGTTGGTTTGTATCGAGATGAGGAAACACTAGAGCCGGTTCCCTATTTCGAAAAGTTAGCACACGATATTGAAGAGCGTATGGCACTAATTGTTGACCCTATGTTAGCGACCGGCGGTTCAATGATAGCAACGATTGATATGCTCAAAAAAGCTGGATGCAGCAGTATTAAAGCGTTGGTTCTTGTTGCAGCACCAGAGGGAATTGAGAAAGTACAAGCCGCCCATCCTGATGTGGATATCTATACGGCGAGTATTGATAGTCATTTGAATAAGCAGGGCTACATCATTCCTGGTTTGGGTGATGCGGGTGATAAAATTTTCGGCACAAAATAATTGAGAGACGATATGAATTCAAATGAACCTATTTGGAAGAGTGCATTAGCAGGAATTCAAATGCTGTTTGTAGCCTTTGGAGCACTGGTGTTAATGCCACTGCTAACTGGCATGGATCCGAGTGTTGCTTTGTTTACAGCGGGATTGGGTACACTGTTGTTTCAGTTTACAACTAAGCGCAGTGTCCCGATTTTTCTAGCATCCTCTTTTGCTTTTATTGCGCCGATTTTATACAGCGTAGAAACTTGGGGTATGTCAGACACATTGGGCGGCTTATTAGCCGCTGGCGTGGTCTATATGCTGCTGGGTGTGGCCGTTAAGTTAAAAGGCGTTGGCTTTTTACACCATATTATGCCGCCAGTCGTGATTGGCCCTGTCATTATGGTCATCGGTTTAGGGTTAGCGCCTGTTGCCGTTAATATGGCGATGGGTAAGTCGGGTGATGGTTCTTTGCAGCTGTTCCCTTACTCAGAGGCTATGATTGTCTCAATGAGTGCGCTTTTCACAACCTTGTTAGTTGCCTCTATCGGCAAAGGTATGTTGCGTTTATTGCCTATCCTTTTTGGTGTGACTGTGGGTTATATCGTATCGCTAATGCTGGGAATGGTGAACTTCGATGCGGTAGCGACGACTCCACTAGTAGCGATGCCTAACTTCATCATGCCAACGCTTAATTGGGCCGCTATCCTCTTTATGGTGCCCGTAGCTATTGCGCCTGCTATTGAACATGTGGGGGATATCTTGGCGATCGGTCACGTAACAGGTAAAGACTATGTCAAAGCGCCGGGTTTGCATCGTACATTATTTGGTGATGGTTTAGCGACATCGGCTGCAGCTCTTCTGGGTGGGCCTCCTAATACAACCTACTCTGAAGTTACCGGTGCGGTTATGTTAACCAAGTCTTTCAATCCTGTTATTATGACTTGGGCAGCCTGTGCGGCGATTTTAATGGCATTGGTCGCAAAGTTTGGTGCATTGCTACAATCGATACCTACTCCGGTGATGGGCGGTATCCTTATCCTGCTGTTTGGTAGTATTGCTGCTGTTGGCTTAAACACCTTAGTCAAAGCCAAGGTTGATATGGCACAACAACGTAATTTAGTCATCGTTGCAACCGTATTGGTGTTTGGTATCGGTGGCATGGCGATTGGCGGTGATGGTTTCAGTCTGCAAGGGATCAGCTTATGCGGTATTGTCGCTATCGTACTGAATCTGATTTTACCTAAACATGAAGAGGAAGCGAATGATCTTCATGAAGAAGACGAAGTCGTAGAGGATCTTTTAAAGCACACACGCTAAGTCGATTAAGCCCTGATATTTCAGGGCTTTTTTATATCTTCACGCCTATAATTTTTTTGCTAATAGCGCTTGCTGTCGTTATTTTTGCGTTTTATGCTGAATCAACTTTTTATGAATAGTAGGTTCTAATTTTTATGAAACATGACACTGAACATGTCGCGGCTAAGTTTGGCACTTTGCTAGGTATGGCTCCCGGAAATGTTCCTGTTTATTCCTCAGATTATACAACGGTGGATGATAATGAACTACCGAATCGGCATGCCTATCGTAGCTATATCGATGGCGTCTTTATGGGGCATAAATGGCAATGTGTCGAGCTTGCTAGGCGTTGGCTCTATATCAATAAAGGCTATATTTTTGATGATGTAGCCATGGC
>DAIRSP010000030.1:0-22273 GCA_036804365.1 Neptunomonas sp.
TATGCGTGGTTTGTGAAAGATATACCTGTTATGACCATTGAATTAACGCACGCCGGTGTGATGCCAACGGATGCAGATATTAATAATATGTGGGGAGACTTGCTGAGCTGGGTGGGACGTAAGTCAAATGAATTGAATCCTGTGGTATACGCAGAACAGGAAAAGTAGCTGTAAATCGTCTTTACAGCTACTTTAAACGCTTAGTGTTGCGCGGCTTGCTGTTGTAACTTTTGTGCGTAAAGTGCATCAAAGTTTACAGGTGAAAGCATTAACGGCGGGAAGCTTGCTTTCGTAACCATAGTGTCGATTGTTTCACGCGCATAAGGGAATAAAATGTTGGGACAGAAGGCGCCAAGAGCATGTCCAGTTTCTTGTTCATTCATGCCAGAAACAAGAAAGATTCCGCCTTGATGGATTTCAACAAGAAATGCGGTGTCATCTTCATTTTTCGCAGTCACTGTAATCGTTAAAATAACTTCATAGTGATCGCTACCTAGCGTATTTGTACGCGTATTCATTTCTAGATTGATTTCTGGCTTCCATTGCTTAGTGAAGATAGCAGGACTATTCGGTGTTTCTAAAGAAGCATCTTTCACATAAATGCGTTGTACAGCAAATTGTGGTGTATTCGGTTGCTCGGTAGCGTTTTGGTTGTCCGACATCGCAGTTAATCCTTATTCTGATTTTGTAATAATGTATCGAGTTTACCCTGTCGTTCTAAGGCATAAAGATCATCACAGCCACCTACATGGATGTCACCAATAAAAATTTGAGGGACAGTTCTTCGGTTGCTGCGCTTTATCATCTCTTCTCGCTGGCTAGGATCACTATCGATTTTTATTTCTTCGTAGCTGACCTTTTTGCTATCGAGTAGCATTTTTGCCCTGACGCAATATGGGCAAAATTGCGAGCTATAAACAATGATGCTCATAATTTAACCTTTTTTTACTATCGGGAGGTTTTGGCCTTTCCATTCGGTGATGCCGCCCTGTAAGCGAACTGCATTTTCGAAGCCCGCTGCTTTGAGCAGTTTGCTTGCGCTGCCCGCTGTTTGACCTAGATTGCATACAATAATAACAGGTCGGCTTCTGTACTTTTCTAATTCACTCACACGATTTTTTAATTCTGCGAATGGGATATGTTTCGCACCCGTGATGTACCCAGTGTCCCATTCCTTTTTGCTACGGATATCAACGATGACAGCATCTTCCTTATTAATCAGCTGTGTTGCTATAGCAGGTGATACGGATTTGCCAGCTTTACGGTTTTCAGACCAAAGAATCATCCCGAGTGTTAAAATCCACGCAGCCACAAGCATGAAGTTGTTGGTGGCAAATTCAATCAGATGTTGCATTCTATTTCCTACTTTCTCTTAAGCCGAGTGTCGGCAACTCAAATTAGCTCGGGATTATACAATGCCCGCGCTTTGCATATAAGGGGCAATTTATTTGATAAGGGTAAGGTTAGCCATTGGGTAGGTTTCGAAGTAAAATAACGCCCAAATATCATTTTGAATTGGCTTATCTCTTATGAATAACGTTCGTATCCCAAAAGCACTAATTATCCTTGATGGTTTTGGTGTTGAATCGACTGTGTCATCAGCCATTGAAGCAGCAAATACGCCTACGTGGGATTATTTGTTAGCGAATAATCCTAACTCTCGTATAGAGACATCTGGCATGGCTGTTGGTTTACCTGAAGGGCAAATGGGTAACTCAGAAGTCGGGCATATGAATATTGGTGCTGGACGCCCTGTATATCAGAACTTTACTCGTATATCTAAAGCTATTGCGGATGGCGATTTTTTTGCAAATCCTATCCTTACATCAGCTATGGATAAAGCGATAAACAATGGGAAAGCGGTTCACGTATTAGGGCTACTGTCTCCGGGTGGAGTGCATAGTCATGAAGAACAAATTTTTGCATTACTAAAAATGGCTGCTGAGCGCGGTGCAAAAGAAATTTTTCTACATGCTGTTTTAGATGGAAGAGACACCCCGCCTCGTTCCGCTCTGCCGTCATTAGAGAAGGCGGATGAAGTATTTAAAGTGCTAGGTGTAGGGGCGGTTGCCACTGTTGTTGGGCGATATTATGCGATGGATCGTGACAATCGCTGGGATCGAGTGCAGTTGGCTTTTGATGCTATGACTGGTGCGACATCCCCGTTCACTGCTGAAAATGCGACTATGGCACTGCAAAATGCTTACACGAGAGATGAAAACGATGAGTTTGTTCAGCCGACTATTATTCAGTGTGAAGGCGTTTCTGGCGGTCGTGTGAGTGATGGTGATGCGCTAATTTGTGCTAACTTTAGACCCGATAGATCACGCGAAATTACGCGCGCGTTTGTTGAAGACAACTTCAGTGGCTTTGCACGAGCGTTAACGCCCACCCTAGCTGATTATGTCATGATGACTGAGTATGCAGCAGATATACCAGCCGCTTGCGCTTATCCTCCAGCGACTATTGTCAATGATTTAGGAGAATACCTTGCTAGCTTAGGAAAAACGCAGCTGCGTATTTCAGAAACTGAAAAGTATGCGCATGTCACCTTCTTCTTTAATGGAGGACAGGAAGCGGTTTATCCCGGTGAAGAGCGTATTTTAGTGCCATCTCCGAATGTTGCGACCTATGATCTACAACCGGAAATGAGTGCACCAGAAATGACAGACAAGCTGGTGGCTGCTATTAAAAGTGGTAAATTTGATCTCATCGTATGCAATTATCCAAATGGTGATATGGTCGGTCATACCGGTGTATTCGATGCGGCGGTCAAAGCTGTAGAGGCTGTTGATAGCTCACTCAAGCGTGTGCTTGACGCTATGGCTGAGGTGGGTGGTGAAACATTCATTACAGCGGATCATGGTAATGTTGAAATGATGCGTGACCCTATCTCAGGTCAGCCGCATACAGCTCACACGAATTTCCCGGTGGCGCTGATTTATGATGGTCCGCGTAAATCTGAGATCAGTCTGAAAAATGGTGCATTAGCCGATTTAGCACCGAGCTTGTTGACCTTGATGGCGTTGCCTCAACCAAAAGAGATGACAGGCCATAATCTTGTTGTTTTTAACTAACTCATACAGGCCGCAATCGCGGCCTTCTTTCATGCGTTTCTTGATTAGCTGTTTTATGCTAAGCCTTCTCGGGACTAACCTAGTTTATGCTGCCGATAAAAAAGCAACAGAGTCTCAACTTTCAAGTTTGAAAAAGAGTATTTCATCGTTACAGGACAGCATTAAAAACAGTCGACAGAAACAATCTAAAGCTGAAACCGACTTAATTAAGACAGAGCAAGAAATAGGGGAACTGGGTAAAAAGATAGCCTCTCTTGATGAGCAGCTGAGTAACTTGAAAACTGATCTATCTGGATATGAAGAGCAAAAGATGCAGCTAGAAGAAGCATTAGATGCAAGCCGTGATAGGCTGATTCAGTTGTTACGGCAGCAGCATCGTTTAGGTGAGCAGCCAAGGCTGTTTATGTTGTTGAATCAGCATGATCCAGAGCAATTGTCGCGAATGAATCGGTATTATGATCATTACAATGCGGCGCAAGTGGCTGAGTTGAAAAAATATGAAACATTACTCACGGACATCCGTGCTAATCATGTTTCTATTGATAGCACTCAGCAAGCGATGTTAGATAATCGAACCAGCTTGCAAGGTCAGTTAGACTCCTTGAGCGCACTACGCGATAAACGCAAGCAAGCGATAGTCTCTTTCGCTAAAGAGATAGGCTCTGGCGAGGCGAAATTGAGTCGACTCAAGGCTGATCAGGCGCAGTTAGTCAAAGTGCTTGCGGAGATTGAGAAATCTTTAGCGATCGCCAAGCTGACTCAGAATGATAAAGCATTTAAGTCGTTAGAAGGTAAGCTAGGCTGGCCGGTGGGTGGGAAAATCATCAGTCAGTTTGGTAGTAGTAAAGATAATTTAAGTGCAGATGGTATATTGTTTGCTGGAAGTATTGGTGAACCCGTTAGTGCTGTGCATCATGGTCGTGTTGTATTCTCCGATTGGTTGCGAGGCTATGGTTTGCTAATCATTGTTGATCATGGTGATGGCTATATGAGTTTGTACGGCCATAATGATAGCCTTGTAAAAGAAACCGGTGATTGGGTTTCCCAAGGTGAGCGAATATCAACGGTAGGTAATAGTGGGGGGTACAGTTCACCTGGTCTCTACTTTGCAATCCGTTATAAAGGTAAAGCAACTAACCCTGAAAGCTGGTTAGCGCGTCGTAAATAAAGGAAAAATTATGCGTCTGGTAAAAAGTGTGGCAGGTGTCGCTTATCCGCTAGTGTTGGTAAGTTTTCTATTCAGTGTGGCGTTTAATGTTTCTGCTGAAGAGGTTACCGCCTCTACGGAGCGTAAATCTTTACCTTTGGAGGAGTTGCAGCGGTTTAGCGAGGTGTTTGATCGTATCAAAAATGCTTATGTAGAGCCTGTAGATGATGCCAAAGTATTGGAAGATGCGATTAAAGGGATGATCTCAGGATTGGATCCACACTCCTCTTATCTTGAACCTGAAGCTTTTCAAGAGTTGCAAGAGCATACCAGTGGCGAGTTTGGTGGTGTGGGCATTGAGATAAGTTTAGAAGATGGCTTTATTCGAGTCATCGCCCCCATTGATGATACGCCCGCCCAAAAAGCTGGAATAAAGGCAGGCGATTTAATTACCCGTCTAGATGATATTTCTGTCCAGAATATGGGGCTAGATGGTGCGATTGCACGTATGCGCGGTAAACCGGGTACGCCAATCGTGTTGACTGTGATTCGCCAAGGCGAAGAGAAACCGCTGGATATAAAAATTCTGCGTGATGTGATTAAAGTCACTAGTATTAAATCAAAAGTGCTAGGAGATGATATAGCTTACATACGTATCACTCAGTTCCAAGGGAATACGGGTGATGATCTTAAAAAAACACTCGCTAACTTGCAGCAAGATCGTAACTTAAAAGGGGTTGTGCTGGACTTGCGTAATAATCCCGGTGGCGTGTTGCAGTCAGCAGTTGAAGTGGTAGATGCCTTCATTGATAACGGCATGATCGTTTATACAAAAGGCCGCTTGGATAGCTCAGATACTGAGTTTTTAGCGACCAAACAGGTATCTATCGGTAACGTACCTATGGTGGTTTTAATCAATGGCGGCTCTGCTTCTGCCTCTGAAATTGTGGCCGGTGCTTTGCAAGATCACCATAGAGCTGTGATTATGGGAACGGTGAGCTTTGGTAAAGGATCTGTCCAAACTATTTTGCCGTTAACCGATAACCGTGCGCTGAAACTCACCACAGCTAGATATTACACACCGAGTGGCCGCTCTATCCAGGCTCAAGGGATTGTCCCTGATGTTGTGGTTGAAGATGTTGAACTGCGCAAGTCAGATGAGAATAGAGCTTCAGTAAAAGAAAGAGATTTAACAGGACATCTGTCTAACGGACAGGGTGCGTCGCCATTAGATTCCGAGCTCGCGGATGCTTCTAAAGGGTTAGCAGAGCGCGATTATCAAGTCTATGAAGCACTTAATTTACTGAAAGCGCTTGCCATTGTAGGGAAAGCGAAGAAGTAGTGCTGCAATCTGCATTAAGATTTGCATGGCTCCTGACTTTCTCTTTAGGTGTTTTTGCAAATAGTTTTGATGACACTCAGCCGCGCATGGTGGTTGTTATTGATGATCTTGGAAATAATCTTCAACAGGGTCAAGCAAGCTTAGCGTTGCCAGGCCCTGTAACCTATGCCTTCTTACCTCATACTCGTTATAGCGAAGCGTTAGTGCAGCAAGCGCATAGCTTAGGTAAAGAGGTTATGTTGCATGCGCCTATGGAGAATACACATCAGCTTAAATTAGGGCCGGGCGCTTTAACCGAGAGCCTTTCAGAGACTGAGTTTAAGCGTGTTCTCAATGAAAGCCTTCAATCTATCCCCTATGCGGTTGGTATCAACAACCACATGGGGAGTTTATTAACACAGCAAGCATTGCCTATGCAGTGGGTCATGGATATAGTTGCGGAGAAGGGAATTTTCTTCCTCGATAGCCGAACCACGGCTAAAAGCGTAGCTTGGGATGTTGCAAAAAAACGGAACATTCCGGTACTGCAACGCGATGTTTTTTTAGATCATGAGCAGACGCCAGAGTTTCTCCAGCAGCAGTTTTTTAGGGCAGTACATATCGCCCGTAAATATGGCTCGGTTATCGTGATTGGCCATCCCTATGCCGTAACGACGAGTTTTTTGGAAGAAGCGATTCCGGCTTTGGATGAAGCGGGGATTCAGCTAGTGTCTGCGTCAGCTTTGTTGCTTCAGCAAAAAGTCCTTCGTGATCAGCTTGAATCAGATAAAGAGCAAATTTTATCTGAGTGTGACACACTAGAGGGACATGAGTGTCGGTAGGTAAAATAGAAAAAGGCAGTGTTAACTGCCTTTTGGAGGGTTATATAGTTCGGAATAGCCCGGTTGCAAGTCTACTCCATTGATCGGACCAATTTTCTGTGGGTTTGCGTTTAAACTCAGACCTAACAAACTGGCGAATCTTGCCTTCAACGGCAGCAATCATTAAATTCGCGGTAATGCCTGATGTCGTCTCGGTTCGAAGCCCTTCTCTGACTTCAGCTTCGCGCAACACTTGCTTTAATTGTGTCTCTAGCCGTTCAAAAAACTGATTTACCCGCGTTCTTAGTCGTTCTGTTTCACCCGATAACGCATCGCCCGTCAGGATGCGGGCCATGCCAGGGTTTCTTTCAACAAATGCCAGTACCAGTGTGAGTAACTGCTCACACTGCCTGATCGCAGGGCTTTCAGAAGTAGTGATTAAATTGGCGCGAGAGAAAATAGTTTCCTCAATAAAGCCAATTAGCCCTTCAAACATTCTCGCTTTGCTAGGAAAGTGTCGGTATAGAGCGGCTTCTGAAACCCCAACCTCTTTTGCCAGAGCAGCAGTGGTGATTCGCTGGCCAGGATTAACTTCAAGCATTTTTGCTAATGCTTGAAGTATCTGTTCACGGCGTGAAACTTTTGTATCTTCGTTCATCGTCGTCCTGTTATAGCGTGCGATTGGTAATCAGCGTACCTACGCCTTCATCAGTAAAAATTTCTAGTAAGCATGAATGTTCAACGCGCCCATCTATAATGTGAGCACTGGTCACACCGCTTTTTACTGCACTTAGCGCACAATCAATTTTAGGTAACATACCACCATAGATGGTGCCATCTTCGATCAAGTCATCCACTTGTTTGGTCGATAAGCCGGTCAACACTTTACCCTCTTTATCCATCAGACCTGCGATGTTAGTGAGGAGAATCAGCTTTTCTGCTTTGAGTACCTCAGCAACTTTGCCTGCCACTAAATCAGCATTGATGTTATATGAAGCACCATCAGGGCCTACACCGATCGGAGCAATAACAGGAATAAAGTCAGAGTTACCTAACATGTCTAATACAGCTGTATTGACGTGCTCGACTTCCCCAACATGGCCAATATCAATAATTTCTGGCACCGACATTTCAGGTGTTTTGTGCTTCACTCGTAATTTGCGTGCGCCTAGCAAGTGACCGTCTTTACCAGTAAGTCCGATCGCTTTACCACCGTTGCTATTGATAAGACCGACGATCTCTTTGTTGACCATTCCACCTAGCACCATTTCAACAACGTCCATCGTTTTCGAATCGGTAACGCGCATACCGTTGATAAAGTGGGATTCGATTTTAAGTTGATCGAGTAACTCGCCGATTTGAGGGCCGCCACCGTGAACTACAATAGGGTTCAGTCCGAGCAATTTCATCATAACGATGTCACGGGCAAAGCTGTTTTTGAGGTTATCATCTGTCATGGCATTCCCGCCGTACTTGATAACCATGGTTTTGCCAACGAAACGTTGAATATAAGGGACGGCTTCGCTAAGTACTTCAGCGGTTTTCATCGCCTGGCTTCTAGTTAAAGGCATGTCATTACTCCTGCTACTTATTCGTTTGGGATAATCAGTGCGGAATCAATCTCTAGTAATCTAGCTTGAAACTCAGATTGAATGCGTTTCAGGGCTTCAATATTGGCCGCTTCAAAACGTAAAACAAGCACCGGTGTCGTGTTTGAGGCGCGTATCAAACCCCAACCATCTATGTAATCAACGCGAATGCCATCAATTAGAGTGACCTTCCCGTTAGGGTATTCTTGATCTTGTAATATTTTAACAATTGCAAATTTATTATCATCGCGAACATCAATGTTGATTTCAGGTGTGCTGATATCTTCGGGGTAACGATTCATAATGACGTCTAACGGCTCATTTTGCATCGACAGTATTTCGAGTAATCGAGCCGCGCTGTACATACCGTCATCAAAGCCAAACCAGCGCTCTTTAAAAAAGAGGTGGCCGCTCATTTCACCTGCAAAAAGCGACCCGTTAGTCTTCATTTTGCGTTTAATTAGTGAGTGGCCTGTTTTCCAAAGCGTAGTCTTACCGCCCGCCGCTTTAATAACATCTGCTAAAATGCGAGAGCATTTCACATCATAAATGATCTCCGCTCCTGGATTTCGTTTAAGAATATCCTCTGCAAATAGCATCATAATGCGGTCAGGGTAGATCATACGGCCGCTGGATGTTACAACGCCCATTCGGTCGCCATCACCATCAAACGCCAACCCAAGGTCTGCGCCATGTTCTTTTACAGCGGCTATACAGTCCTCTAGGTTTTTTAGCTTGCCTGGATCTGGGTGATGATTTGGAAAGTTGCCATCAACCTCGCAATAAAGGGGGATAACCTCACAGCCAAGTTGTTCTAATAGCAGTGGCGCTATTTCGCCTGGAATGCCATTGCCACAATCCACCACAACTTTAAGAGGTCTTTTAAGACTGATATCAGCCAAAATGCGTTTGCGATATTGAGGTCGAATATCATGTGTAAAAAGGCTACCACTTCCTGAAAAGTAATCTTTTTCAAGTATTCTATGCTTTAGCACTTGGATCTCATCGCCAGCCAATGTGTCCCCAGCAAGCATCATCTTAAACCCGTTGTAGTTACTCGGATTATGGCTTCCGGTGATCATGATACCCGATTGTGAATCGGTATGATGTGCCGCGAAGTATAAAAGGGGGGTTGGAACAAAACCAACATCCGTGACGTCAACCCCTCCGTCGAGTAATCCTTCGATCAAGCACTCTTTTAATCGAGGACTCGATAATCGACCATCTGCACCGACAACAATCGTCTTGATTTGTTGCTGTTTGGCTTCCGCGGCAAATGCACGCCCCAAATGATAAACAACAGGGTCTGTCAGAGACTCATCAACGATACCCCTGATGTCATAGGCGCGAAAAATGGCTTGATCGAGTTGCTCGAGAGTATGAGGCATTGATGCGTCCTTGTAAGTTAAGCACGGCCCGATGAGCCAAACCCGCCGCTACCGCGTTCAGTATCAGTAAATTCATCTACAATATCAAACTCAGCCTGCACTACGGGAACTAATACTAACTGTGCAATACGTTCACCGGGTTCCATCGTGAATGTTGTTTGACCTCGGTTCCAGCAAGAGACAAACAGCTGTCCTTGGTAGTCCGAGTCGATCAAACCGACCAGATTTCCCAGTACAATACCGTGTTTATGACCTAAACCTGAACGTGGAAGAATCATGGCACAGAGTGATGGGTCTTCGATATGAATAGACATACCTGTTGGGATAAGGTGTGTCTCGCCCGGAGCCAGTGTTAATGATTCTGCGATGCAAGCGCGCAGATCTAAACCGGCAGAGCCCGGTGTTGCATAGTTAGGTAATGGGAATTCAGTACCAATGCGAGGATCTAGAATTTTGACCTGTAATTTCTTCATCTGCTTGTCTTATAAAGTTGGGCAATATGTGTAATGAGTTGAGCCGCCAGTTGACGTTTGCTGGTTTGCTCAATCGCAATTTCTTTATCTTTAGTGATCACCGTGACAGCGTTGTCGTCACTGTTAAAGCCAATAGCCGTGTTAGATACATCATTTGCAACAATCGCATCAAGGTTCTTGCCGGCTAACTTGTTGCGTGCATAACTTAATACATCGCGCGTTTCTGCTGCGAACCCGACGGTAAAAGGTTTGGGTGTTTGAGAGGCAATGGTCGCGACAATGTCAGGATTTTTGACCAGGTGTAGCTCCATAATCTCTTCATTGCCTTTTTTGATCTTATGCTCTGCAACCGATGTTGGGCGGTAGTCTGCTACTGCGGCACAAGCAATAAAAATATCTGTTTGCTGGTGGCAGGATAATACTGCATCAAGCATTTCTAGCGCAGTCGTCACCTTGACGGTGTTAGCGTGTTCGGGTGGTGTCAGATTGACAGGGCCGCTAATCAAGTTGACTCGAGCCCCCGCATCAATTGCGGCTTGTGCCAGAGCATAGCCCATTTTTCCAGAGCTATGATTGGAGATGTAGCGCACTGGATCTAGAGGCTCACGGGTTGGGCCAGCTGTGATCGTGACTGATAGACCACTTAATGAGCCCGTTTCAAAGCAGTTGCAGATACGCTCGCACAAGTCTACCGGCTCCAGCATTCTGCCTGGCCCTGTGTCTCCGCAGGCCTGTTCTCCAATACCCGGCCCCCAAAGTTGGATCCCTAACTTTTCTAACGAGATTGCATTCTGTTGAGTCTGTGGAGAGCGCCACATTGCTTGATTCATGGCTGGGGCTAAATAGATAGGTGCATCAGTGGCTAAACAGATGGTGGACAGTAAGTCGTTGCCCATACCTGTTGCCAGGCGTGCCATAAAATCAGCACTGGCCGGAGCAATTAAAATTAAATCAGCCCATTTAGCTAGCTCAATATGACCCATGCCAGCTTCAGCCTCTGGATCAAGAAGCGTATGGTGCACTGAGTTGCCTGATAGGGCTTGTAATGTCAAAGGAGTGATGAATTCAATAGCTGCTGGGGTCATTACGACGCGTACATCTGCCCCTGCACTTTTTAGTAAACGGGTCAGCTCAGCGCTTTTGTAAGCAGCAATACCGCCAGTAATACCTAAAATAATCTGTTTGTTAGTAAGTCTATGCATACTTTCAATCGCCCGAGATTCCGCACTTGCGTCAAAGGAGTGTAAGATAACACTTTGCGCATTTGATGCGTAGACCTTATAAGGGATTTGATAAACGACACAGGGAGTTGTCTATGGCGATCACCGATTGGCCGGCGCATGAGCGCCCAAGAGAGAAACTATTATTACAAGGGGCGTCAGTCTTATCTGATGCGGAATTATTAGCGATTTTTTTGAGAACCGGTATTAAGGGCACTAGTGCCGTAGATTTATCTCGACAACTATTGTCGCGGTTTGGTGGTTTAAGACCGTTGCTAGAAAGTGATAAAGAGAGTTTTTGCGAAGCTCCAGGTTTAGGTGATGCCAAATACGCACAGCTGCAAGCCGTTTTAGAGATGTCACGCCGACATTTAGCAGCTACGATCGATCGTGGCGACCTGATGGATAGCCCACAGGCGGTTAGGCGTTATTTGATGGCTCATCTTCGGCATTATCAGCAGGAGGTGTTCGCTTGTCTGTTTCTTGATAATCGGCATAGGGTGATTCGTTTTGAACCTATGTTCTTCGGTACGATTGATGCCGCATCAGTTTATCCCCGAGAGGTGGTTAAAAAGGCGTTGGCACTCAATGCGGCTGCATTAATCTGTGCACATAATCATCCATCAGGCGTCGCGGAACCCTCGATGGCCGATGAGCATATTACCCAGCGATTAAGTGATGCACTTAAGCTCGTTGATATTCGTCTTTTAGATCATATGATCGTAGGGGATAGTGATGTCGTATCCTTGGCTGAACGGGGAGTTATTTAATAAGCAATTAAATGCAGATATGACTAGCGTTCGGTCAGCAACTTCTATAGAATTCGCACCCTGCTATTCATGGCTGGTACGGGAAATTTGTTCGAGATTTGAACGCTCCGCCTGAGGTCAAGTATTAACGCAATGAAAATTGCATGGCCGATAGACATCCGAATAGAAGTTAACTTAAGTTATTCGAGGCTTAGATATGTCAAGAGTTTGCATGGTTACTGGCAAGCGTCCAGTAACGGGAAATAACGTTTCCCACTCACAACGTAAAACACGTCGCCGTTTTCTACCAAACCTGCATTGGCACCGTTTCTGGGTAGAAGGCGAGCAGAAATTTGTTCGTCTACGTGTATCTTCTAAAGGTATGCGTATCATCGATAAAAAAGGCATCGAGTCAGTTCTTGTTGAACTACGCGCTCGCGGCGAAAAAGTATAAGGAGCTAGACGATGGCTGCAAAAGGTAACCGTGAAAAAATCCGTCTGGTTTCATCTGCCGGCACTGGTCATTTCTACACAACTGACAAAAACAAGCGTAACATGCCTGAAAAATTCGAGATCAAGAAGTTTGATCCTGTAGTTCGTCAGCACGTTATGTATAAAGAAGCTAAAATCAAATAATGATTTAAGCATCTTGAAAAAGCCCAGCATTGCTGGGCTTTTTTGTGTCAATTTATCTCTGAATTGTTTATCTATCCAATCGCACCTTTTAATATCTGAATTAACCGCCTAAAGTAGTGGTAAATACTTACTCCGATGAGATCTCCTCATGTCTGATTTGCGTGCGCGATTCATCCCCTTTATACCCGCATTATTTGTTCTGTTGTGGAGTACGGGGTTTATAGGCGCCAAATTTGGTTTGCCTTACATAGAGCCTTTTAACATGCTGTTTATCCGTATGTTGCTAACCTTGGCCGTTTTTTTTGTATTGATAATCTGGTTAAGATCTAAATGGCTTTCTTTTGATCAAATAAAGCATCAGATGATAGTGGGTAGTATGGTGCATGCGGCCTATTTGGGCGGTGTTTTTGCTGCAATTAAGTTAGATATGCCGGCGGGTGTGACTGCCATTATTGTGGGTTTGCAGCCACTTTTAACTGCTCTCATCGCCCGTTTTTGGTTGCAGCAGCGTTTGTCGTGGCTACAGATCCTTGGGTTGGTTTTAGGGTTGCTTGGCGTTGTTGTTGTGCTAACAGGTGGTCATGATCTTTCTGAGATTCATTGGCGTCCTGAAGCGTTAGGTGCTGCGCTTGTTGCTCTTTTAGGGATATCGATTGGGACACTGTATCAGAAAAAATATGGTGGTGGCGTTGATCTTATGACTGGGTCTTTTTTTCAGTATCTAGCAACGGCACTTTGGATGGGTGGACTAAGTTTTATGACCGAAACTAGAGATATTCATTGGTCTATGGATTTGGTTTTTGCCTTAGGGTGGTTGGTATTTGGGTTGTCTGTATCCGCTATTTTGTTATTGATGTATCTCATTCGTGAGGGTGAATCGGCCAAGGTTGCAAGTTATTTTTATTTAGTACCGCCAGTGACAGCGTTAGAAGCTTGGTTGCTATTCGATGAGGAGTTAAGTGTTATTTCGCTTTTGGGTATTGGTATTGTGGTATTAGGTGTTTATCTAGTGTTAAAGCCTCAGACGAAAGCGAGATAGATCAGATGCCAGAGTTACCGGAAGTAGAAACCACTAAGGCAGGAATAGAGCCTTATACAGTCGATCACACAATCGAGAAAATCATTGTTCGGCAGCCTAAATTACGCTGGTTAGTACCGACTGAAAAACTCACATTATTGACTGGCGTGGTTGTTGAGTCTATTCACCGACGCGGTAAATATATCATTTTGAACACAAAGTTAGGTAGTGTGCTCATCCATCTCGGTATGTCAGGGAGTCTGAGAGTGCTCACCTCACAGACTCAACCTGACAAACATGATCATGTTGATATCTGTTTGTCCGGTAGCGTGATTATACGCTTTACGGATCCTAGGCGATTTGGGTCTATACTTTGGCAAGATATGGATCACCTACATCCGCTTTTAGCTTCATTAGGACCCGAGCCCCTGTCCGATGAATTTGATGCGGAATATCTGGCGGCCCAATGCAAGGGGCGTAGTGTTGCCATCAAACAGCTTATCATGAATAGTCATGTGGTTGTGGGTGTTGGAAATATATACGCCACCGAAGCTTTGTTTAAGGCTGGTATAGATCCTAGGCGTTCGGCGGGCAGGATATCACGCGAGCGTTTATCTGTTTTGGTTTCTGAGATTAAAAAAGTGCTTACGCTCGCTATCAGTCAGGGCGGAACAACATTAAAGGACTTTGTGAACAGTGACGGGAAACCAGGGTATTTTAAGCAGTCGCTCAGTGTTTATGGTCGTGGTGGCGAACCTTGCTTGAATTGCCATTCAATATTAAAAGAGTTAAAGCTTGGACAGCGTGCTACAGTATATTGTCAAAGCTGTCAGCACTGAGGTGCAACTATGTCGGTAACAAGTAGATTATTTGGTGGAACCTCTCATTTTGATTTAGATGTGGGGCGGTCAGTGCTCCGCGAAAAAATGAATATCAATAGATTTCTAGCCCATCGAGAGTGTTTTCATGTAGGTGAACCAACGGTTCATTGTGAATATTATGCAGCGATTGAAGAAAGCGCCCCGCTGTTGATTTTTTTACCGGGGATGGGAACCTATTGCGAGTTGTATGCAGAAATATTATATAAGCTCTCAGTATCTGGCTTTAATGTGGTCGGCATAGATTACCCTGGGCACGGATATTCAGAAGGGCCTAGAGGTCGTTATGACGTAGCCGGTGTAACCGCATCCGTGAAATTGGTTATTGATCACCTCAAGGGGAGGACATCTAGTCAGGTTTATATTTATGGCTACTCCATAGGTTCTTTATTGGCGGTTGCCAGTGCTGAAAAAGATGAGCGTATTAGTGCGGTTATTTGTGGCACTTTGTTATTACCCGAAGTTGCGCCAGATCTGCTGCATTCAATTGGTTGGCAGTGGACCTGGGGTGCAGCTCAGTTGTTCCCTGGATTGAAATTACCCCTGAAATCAATGATTGATTATGAAAAGCTTTTAGCTGGGCATCCTGCAGCGAAAGAGATTAATCAAGACCCGTTGATTGTATTTGATTATCCGCTTGCGACCTTATCTAGCTTGTTTTCATGGCGTTCGGCTATAAAAGATACCCCTTGTGATTTTCGTCTATTAATTATTCATGGTGAGGAAGATGAGGTTTTGCCGCTGAAATATAGCCATAACTTGGTTGAAGCTATCAAGCATCCCACAGATATCATGACCTTGTCGGGGGGGCATATGTTGCCTTGGGATGAGCCTGATATGTTAGTGGAGCATATTACTGGTTGGCTTAAAGGTTAATAAATAGTCTCTGGTCTGGTGTTTTTAATGATTAAAGTGAATGTCATGAGAGTGTCATTGATGCGATGAAATAATCCCTCTATCGGATGAATCATGATAGAGGGTGTTATGAAAATACTATATGGCATTCAAGCTACAGGTAATGGTCATATTACTCGTGCTAGGGAGTTAGCACCGGCATTAAAAGAGCGAGGCATAGAAGTCGATTTTTTATTTAGCGGGCGAAATAAAGATGAGTTCTTCGATATGCAAGACTTTGGTGACTACAAGGTGTTTCGTGGGCTAACATTTTATATGGGCTCCGGTGCCAAAGTTAAATTGATTGATACCTTTTTAAAAAATAGCCTCACCCAGTTAATTCGAGATATACGAGCGTTAGATACTTCAGGCTACGATCTAGTGATTTCTGATTTTGAGCCGATTACTGCATGGGCAGCGAAACTTAGAGGTACTCGGAGCTTAGGTATAGCGCATCAATATGCCTTCTTGTATAAGCTTCCTGATAACAACCGCGCTCTCTTTTTGAAATATGTTGTAAAGCTTTTTGCGCCCGTTGATGAGGCTGTTGGAGTGCATTGGGATCACTTCGGGGCACCTATCGTGCCACCCTTGATTGCGGCGCCGAAATATCCAGTATCAACTGATACTCATTCGATACTGGTATATCTACCCTATGATGCTCGCGACAATCTGTACCGGTTATTTAGCCGATTTTCCGAGTATCACTTTCATGTTTATACCTCCATTGAGTTGGTAGAAACGCGCGATAATGTGACGTTTCATCCCTTGAGCCGTGATCTTTTTGAACGGGATTTATCTAAGTGTGCGGGTGTGATTTCTAATTGTGGCTTTGGCTTGGCCAGCGAGTCTATGCAATACGGAAAGAAGTTGTTATTACAGCCGATGAAAGGTCAGGCAGAACAGCAATCTAATGCTGAGATATTAAGAGAGCTAGGTAAAGCCACCATCACCGATAACTTAACTCCCACTGTTTTAGCTGCTTGGTTGGAAAGTGAATCCTTAAATGCGGTGAGCTATCCGGCAGTAGCTAGGCAATTGGCCTGTTGGATAGAAAAAGGGGGTGTTGAAAGCCCAATGGCTCTTGCTCATAGGCTGTGGTCTGGTAACTAGATAAATGCTAAGAGGCTTTAAAAGGTAAGAGGGTCTAGTATTTCCGTATACTAGACCCTCTCTTTTGGCTTCCATTTTCCTTGCGGTAACTAGGGCTTCCATGCTTACAACCCTGTGTCCATTCCGCTTGTCTAGGCCATCCTTGAATTCGTTCCATGAACAGGAGATCCACGGTTGTTATTATGGCGATTTAGCTATTTTAAGATATAGGAAAAATTCCTATTTTCTATACGGGATTAATGAATCTTCGTTCAAAAATAATCTCTATAGACAGTGAATAAGGTAAAAATTACATTGTGTTTATCTTGTCGGGGTGCCTTATCCAAAGACTGGGATAACACCCGCTGAACCTGACCCAGGTTGTACTGGCGTAGGAATCGAGATGAACAATAAAGTTATTCCCAATGTTCTCACCATTGCGGGCTCTGACAGTCGAGGGAGCTAGCATACAAGCCGACCTCAAAATATTTTCTGCGCCACGTGTTTATGGTGCCACTGTTATCATTGCGGTAACCGCACAGAATACTCGTCCAGTCACTGCGATCCATTATATTCCTCCGTCTATTATTCAAGCTCAACTTGAAGCAGTCTTAGCTGATATAGCTATCTCAGTTATTAAGATCGGAATGCTGGGCAATCAAGCCACAATAAAAGCTGTTTTAAATGGATGGGGAGAAGCAGGATGCACCTCTCCTTTAGTGCTTGGTCCCGTCATGATCTCCATAGGTGGGAGTCATTTATTGGTACCGGAAGTAGTGGATGAGCTTAAGCGATATTTAATTCCAAAAGTTTATCTGATGACACCAGATTTGCCAGAGGCTGCTCTACTCATTGGGGAGAAAGAGCCTCAAAAGGTTGCTGAAATGGAAGTCTTATTGCCTAAACTCCATGATTTGGGTGCATAGAATATATTGCTTAAAGGTGGGCACTTAAAAGACTCCTCTGAATCCATCGATCTACTATCCAATGGCAAGCATATTTGGCGATTCTCCTCTCCCAGAATACTCACTAATAATACACAGGAACGGGCTGCACATTGCCTTCGGCTATTTCGGCTAACTTGGCGCAGGGACTTCCGCTTCCTGTTGTGGTTTCGAACGCCAAGTAACTCTTGATGCCACACCTGCAGCGTTTGGCGGTGTAAGCACCCTGAATCGGAACCTATGATCATAGGCGCAACTTTCTAGTAAAAATCCATTGCAATATTGGTAACTCCGCACTGAGCTCCTGCATTGAAGAAGAGGTGGAGAACTTGATGGGGAGCTGATACAACGTAACTCGCCAGTAGCTATTGGATCAGTGCCAATATATCAGGCATTAGAGAAGGTTAACGGAGTTGCTGATGATTTAAATTGGGAGGTTTTTCGTGATACGCAAATTGAGCAGGCTGAACAGGGCGTTGATTATTTTACGATTCATGCAGACGTTTTGCTTCGCTATGTCCCTATGACTGCAAAACGTATGACTGGCATAGTATCTCGTGGCGGTTCGATTATGGCTAAGTGGTGTTTAGCTCAACGGGTATTATTACTCACAAAATTGCCGCCCAAGCAGCAAATTTAGCTAAGGGGACCCAGGCGCGCAAATTCGCGATAATGCGATGTCTAAGGCGCGATTTGAGTTCCGTTGGGAAGATCAATTTAATATCGGATTAGATTCGGAGACGGCGAGAGCTTTTCATGATGAAACGTTATCCAAGGAGTCCGCGATAGTTGCGCACTTTTGTCCTATGTGCGGGTCAAAATTTTGCTCGATGAAAATTTCGCAAGAGGTTCGAGAGTTGGATGATGCCCAGGTGGCCGCTATTAATGCTCAAGCAGAGAACGGAATGATTGAAAAAACATCAGAATTCAAAGGGTCAGGAGGGCAAATATATAGAAAAGTCTGATCCTTGTGTTGAGAGCAGAGGATAAATAGTTAAGGTGTTTGGTAGCTGTTTTAAAGTTAAAGCCAGTAAAGGCTTGGATTATCCGCTCTTTGCTATATATTTAGAGCGATCTGAATAAGGGATTTAGTACATTGCTCGTAGTCGACTACTCCAAGAATCTTTTATTCAGCCGCTTGGTTGATATTCTCTATTTAAGTACTCCTTTAGCAACGGCTGGGAATTTGTTTGTTGGTGGGTACGTTTCTCTATATTACTGGGATCATATCGACTCATCATTTGTCCTCGTCTGGCTATCGACGCTCCTGGTGATTAATCTTGTTAGGTTGGTATTACATTACCAGTTTAAACAGTGCCGTGGGCATTTAGAGCACTTTACGACTCTGCATTGGCTACTGTTTTTTGCTCTAGGTACTGGGCTGAGTGCTGCCTGTTGGGGTGGAGGGCTGGTCTTTTTACTACTGACATTGCCCTTTTCCCAAGTTGCTTTGTTTTACATCTCCGTGTTGGCGCTGATGTCTATCTCCTTAGGAATGACCTCTGCTGCATGGAAAGTGTTTGCTGTGTATGCGGGACTATCTGTTTTGCCTGCCGCTCTAGTATGTCTTGCTCTGCCGGATTTGGGCATTATGGGGTTGTTGACCCTTGCCTATTATGTTGTCTCTCTGTTCGTCAGTCTTAAAGCGCATAAGGTATTAAAGCAATCTATTATTCATCAATTGGCGAATGATCGCCTTATGATGGCGTTGCAGCATGAGAAGGACCAAGTACTTAAATTAAATGCTCAGCTGCAGAAAGATCTCAAAGCGGGTAAAAGAGCAGCTGAAACCTTGTTAGCGCAAAAGCACCAGGCGGAAGAGTTAGCTGACAAAATGTACGAATTATCCGCGATTGATAGCCTTACCGGGATAGCAAATCGCCGCGTTTTTGATGATGTCTTAGCTCAAGAGTGGGCCCGAGCGCGTCGTTTGCAGTTGCCGCTTTCATTGATCGTTGCAGATATAGACCATTTTAAATTACTCAATGACCACTACGGTCATCATTATGGGGATGAATGTCTACAGAGTGTTGCGCTCATCCTAAAAGATCATCTTAAAAGGCCGTCAGATTTATTGGCTCGATATGGCGGTGAAGAGTTCGTTATTATTTTGCCAAGCACAGGGCTAGTTGCAGCCGAGATGTTAGCGCAAAAAATGCGAGCGGGAATTGAAGCGGCATCCTTGCAGCATGAGTGCTCACCTGTTTCTGATGTTGTAACTATCAGTTTAGGTGTTGCGAGCATGGTGCCTGTTGATAACCGTAGCGGGTATGCGTTATTTGAAGCAGCCGATAAAGCCCTTTATGACGCAAAAAAATCAGGCAGAAATCGTACCGTTGCTTGTGAAGATTTTAGCTTGAAATCCTAGTTGACTGTGTCTTTCAGACGTCGACCGTCACAGATTTTTATCATGCTGTTTGTAAAGATCATGTAATGTAGAAAGCTGTTGATTGCAGGCTTTGCAGTTTTTACACAAGGTTATATGTAACTTTAGTGATAGTTTTTCAATCAAATTTAGCTGCGTATCTTGCTGCTTGGACATGAGGTATGTGGCTTTTTTGCAAGACTTCATGCGTGCTTCTCCTGATGTAGCCAGCCTTTTTCTAAGCAATCTCGTAACTTTAAGCGTGCTCTGTGTAATATAGTCCAGCAGTTCTGTTCAGTTATGTCTAGGTAGTTACAAATCTCGTTTGTTTCTATATCCATGAGTTCACGTAAAGCGAAAACGCGAGCGGTATGGGTTGGTAGATGAATCAAGCAAAGATCAAAAACCTTCCAAAACTGCTCTTGAAACTTTGCTTCTTCAGGGTTCAGCCAGTCGGAGGGCGTTGAATCGGAGCTCCAGTGATCATCGTCATCAAAAAAACCATCTATATTGCAGTCACTTTCTAGGGTGAAACGACCGTTATCTCTTGTTGTTTTTCTTAAGTGATCAATGAGTTTGAATTTCAGAATGCTATAAAGCCAAGTTTCAAATTGTGCATCTCCATTATAGCTCTCTATGCTTTCCAAGGCGGCTACAATGGTGTCTTGAACAATATCTTCCGCGAGCGATTTATCAGCAACTTGTAGAAAGGAAAAAGCGATTAACTTTGGGCGAATGGCCGTCAGTTGGGCAGAGTATTGATCAATCGAAGACATAGTAAGCTCGTTTATAATTTTATGCGTGGCTTTGCAATCTGAAGGATATTAGCATGAAATAATGTATATTTATTTTTGTATTAGCTATGTTCTGTCGTGATAGCAATTTTTGATGAGTTTTTTGAGAGCCCCTGTTATGAAGTTTAGAGTGATACCTGTAACGCCCTTTCAGCAAAATTGCACCCTTTGTTGGTGTGAAAAGACTAAAGCTGCTGCTGTAATAGATCCGGGCGGTGATTTCGAAAAAATCAAAAAAGCGATAGCCGAAGAGGGGGTGACTCTAGTCAAAGTCCTGCTTACACATGCACATATCGATCATGCCGGAGCTACGGCTGAGGTTGCTGAAAAATATAATGTAGGCATTGAAGGGCCGCATAAAGGTGATCTTTATTGGATTGAGGGGCTCGATAAACAAAGTGCGATGTTTGGTTTTCCAAAGGTTGGTGGGTTTCTTCCAGACCGTTGGTTAGAGGATGGTGATAAAGTAGTGATTGGTGAGGGTGTGCTGGACGTGCTGCACTGCCCGGGTCACACGCCTGGTCATGTTGTTTTTGTAGATAAAGCATCGAAGATGGCTCAGGTAGGAGATGTTTTATTTAACGGGTCTATTGGTCGTACGGATTTCCCCGGGGGCAATCATGAAGAGCTTATTTCGTCTATCAAATTGAAATTATTCCCTCTAGGAGATGATATTACTTTTATACCCGGGCACGGACCCTCTTCCACGTTCGGCCATGAAAGAAAAACAAACCCCTTCGTGTCTGATAGAAGAGGTTAGTCGAGCTATTTATGCAATAGGGTAGCGATATCGAAAATCTGTCGATCGAGAATCTTTTTGTTGCTAATTACGTAGCGTAACGGGATATCCGTTACTGCGCCGTTTTTAACCCCCACCATAATATCGCTGTAGCCAGCTAAGAGATATTTAATGGCAAATGCACCAAGGCATGAAGCAAGCATACGGTCATGCCCTGAGGGGCTTCCTCCTCGTTGTATATGGCCTAGAATGCATATTTTGGGATCTTGAGCTAGCTCATCAAGCTGGTAGGCGAGTCGAGAGGTAAGACCAGGGTCCTTGCCTTCGGCAACGACAATGATACCGCTAGACCCCTGACCTGAAGCTCTACGTTCAGATAGCGTGACGCAAAGCTCATGAAGATCAAAGGCATACTCAGGCACAACGACCATTTCGGCACCACAAGCAATGCCCACTTGCGTGGCTATAAAGCCAGAATTTCGCCCCATTACCTCAACTAAAAAAAGTCGCTCATGCGATGATGCAGTATCGCGTATTTTATCAATGGCTTCTAATGCCGTATTAACGGCTGTATCAAAACCAATGGTGTCATCAGAGCCTGGAATGTCGTTATCGATTGTGCCGGGTAGACCGATGACAGGTATTCCTGATTCCTCAGTAAATAAGTGGGCGCCAGTCATAGAGCCGTCACCTCCTATGACTATGAGAGCGTCTATGCCGCGATCTCGAAGAATTCCAGCTGCATTGGCACGAAACTCAGGTTCTTTAAATTCAAGGCAACGAGCGCTCTTTAAAATCGTACCACCTCGCTGAATAATATTTGTAACTGAGCCTGAAGAGAGCTTATGAAAATCGTTATTGATTAACCCACTGTATCCACGGGGGATCCCGTAGACTTGGCTAATACCACTATTAAGCGCCGCACGAACAATTGCTCGGATAGCAGGGTTCATGCCTGGAGAATCTCCTCCGCTAGATAGGATAGCGATTGAGCGAAACTCTTTGATGGGCTTGAGGTCTGGTAGGGAAAACATATTAATACCCTGTCAAAACGAAACTAGTTTTAAGAATAGTATGAAAGACGCTTATATGTAAGCTCTACGAAAAAAGCGTTAGTTGGTGTGGAGA
>DAIRSP010000031.1:0-21569 GCA_036804365.1 Neptunomonas sp.
AACGCTTCGCTCACTTGAAACCGACTCCCAAGGTTTGAGCAACGAACAGGCGGCTTCAAAGCTAAAGACTGAAGGTACAAACAGCCTGCCTGAAACACAGCGTCGTTCATTATCTCGCTTAATTATTAAGCAGTTTAATGACTTTATGATTTTGGTTCTGTTGGCTGCTGCGGTAATTTCCGGTTTTATTGGTGACCTGCAAGATACAATTGCGATTCTGGTCATTGTTTGCCTCAACGCCATTATTGGTGCTGTACAAGCCTATCGGGCTGAGCGCGCGTTGGCGGCACTTAAGAAAATGGCGGCATCCAAAGCCCAGGTCATCCGCGATGGTTTGATGAAGCAAATTGATGCAGCTGAACTGGTGGTTGGCGATATAGTGATTTTAGAGGCCGGGAATATTGTGCCCGCCGACCTGCGGTTACTTGTATCAGAAGCCTTACAGATAGATGAATCTAGCTTAACCGGTGAATCAGTCCCCACTACTAAACAAACCTTAGCACTGGATAAAGCAACTCAATCTTTAGGCGACTGCAATAATACTGCGTTTAGAAGCTCGGTGGTGACACACGGCAGAGGACAGGGTGTAGTCGTCACCACGGGTATCAATACCGAAATAGGCAAAATTGCCGCCATTTTACATACCGATAAAAATGTACAAACACCGCTTCAGCAGCGTTTAAGCCTCTTTGGAAAACATCTAGCTATTGCGATTCTTGCGATCTGCGCAATTATCTTTGTCGTTGGAATGCTTCAAGGGCAGCCACTGTTTAGTATGCTGTTAACCGCGATAAGTCTTGCGGTCGCTGCTATGCCTGAAGCGCTTCCCGCTGTGGTGACGATCTCCTTAGCGCTAGGTGCGCGCAAACTGATTCAGCATCATGCTCTGGTGCGCAACTTACCTGCGGTAGAAACCTTAGGCTCAGTCACCTTTATCTGCACCGATAAAACCGGCACCCTGACTGAAAACCGGATGACGGCAGAGGCATTCATCGGCTCAAACCTTAAGCCCATTTTTGATACTGACTCTGTATTACAGCAATCGCTTGGCCATGCTCTTGCGTTAAGTAACGATGTGATGATCAATACCGCCGCTCCCGTTGGCGAACCCACAGAGTTAGCGCTGTTTAACGCTGCTCTCTCCTTCGGTTTTGATAAGAAACAACTAGAAAGCGCAATGCCACGGCTCGCTGAACTCGCATTTGATAGCGACCGCAAACAGATGACCACGCTCCATCAAACTACGGAGGGTGTTATCGCCTTTGTAAAAGGAGCACCAGAAAAAATTCTGCTGCAATGTACCCAGGCGCTATCTAAGGAGGGCACTGTAGAAGGTCAATTCGAACCGAAAGCTTTACTTGCTACTGCCGAAGAGCGGGCGAGCCAAGGATTCCGAGTGATCGCCGTTGCGCAGCGAATGTTTAGCCAGCTGCCATCGACTATAGACAGTGAAATAGAACAGCAACTCTGCTTTTTGGGATTAATCGCGCTAATCGACCCTCCTAGAGAGGAAGCAAAGGCCGCAGTGGATGATTGTATCTCTGCCGGAATTACTCCAGTGATGATCACAGGTGATCACTCTGGTACCGCGATGGCCATCGCAACACGATTAGGTATTAATCGTTCCGACTTGCCTGTCATGACAGGGCAAGAGCTGGATACGCTCTCGGATGAAGACTTTTTACGCAGAGTTGAATCTACAACTGTTTACGCCAGAGTCAGCCCGCAGCAAAAATTACGTATTGTCGAAGCACTGCAAAACCGAGGGCAGTTTGTCGCGATGACAGGTGATGGGGTCAATGATGCTCCCGCCTTGAAACGTGCCAATATCGGTATCTCTATGGGAGGCAAAGGTACCGATGTCGCGCGTGAGGCGTCTGATATGGTACTGCTGGATAACAATTTTGCCAGTATCGTGCTGGCCATCAGGGCTGGGCGGCGAATTTTCGATAATATTCGCAAGTTTATTAAGTACACAATGAGCTCGAATGCAGGCGAAATCTGGACCTTGTTTTTGGCTCCATTAATGGGCTTACCAATCCCCTTGCTACCTATACATATTTTGTGGATCAATTTAGTAACCGATGGACTTCCGGGGTTGGCTTACACGGCAGAGCCCGCGGAGAAAGGGGTGATGCAGCGTCCACCACGACCGACGGATGAAAGCATTTTTGCGCGGGGTATGTGGCAATATATTATCTGGACAGGGCTATTAATTGGGGGGATTTCGATATCCGCACAGGCCTGGTCAATCTCTCAGGGACAAACCTATTGGCAAACCATTGTGTTTACTGTTTTAACCCTGTCTCAGTTGTTCCACTCGCTTGCAGTAAGAAGTGACACCACATCACTATTTACGTTAGGGCTGTTTTCAAACAGGCCTATGTTACTAGCGATATGCACCACTATTCTAGCGCAAATGGCAGTTATTTACATACCCGTACTTAACTCGATATTCCATACGCAACCACTGCCTCTATTGGACCTGAGCGTCTGCTTTGCCCTCTCCCTATTGGTTCTAATCGCGGTAGAAGTACAGAAGTTATTGTTACGCAAACGACGCAGCAAAGCATAAAAAAGGCCTGCAATGGCAGACCTTATGTTAAGCGTGAGTCTATTTACTCGATACTGCTAGCAATATCGCGGAACTCTTTTTCCCAACGCTTCGCTTCTTTCTTAGACGGCCCGCCAAGCAGGTTAACCGCGTGGCGTAAGCGTGCACGGCTCATATCTGGGCCTAATATCGACATTGAGTCCATGACAGATACCGTTTGGTTGGTGCCGGCAATCGCGATAAACAATGGGAATAGGAAATCACGGAGCTTGTAGCCCATTTTTTCAGCGAGCTGTTTAAGCTGTGCGAAAAGATGATCTTTATCCCAGTTGTTTTCAGTATCTAGCAACCAAACACTGTATTGCAGGATACGTTTAGCATCATCAAGCGTGACTGATTTATGTTCGAAGTCTTTCTCTTCAATCGGTAACATACCCGATAGGAAGAAGCTTGCTAGCGGTGCTACATCAGAAAACTTTTCTACACGCTGTTGGATCAGCGGCACGATCTGCATTAGGTATTCTGGGTTAAGTGCCCACTCTTGGAATTTAGCCGCGAATTGCTCGTGACTGAGATCCTCGCGTAACCAAGTACCGTTTAACCAGCTGAGTTTTTCTTGGTCGAATACAGGTCCACCCAATGACACGCGTGTTAAGTCAAAGTTGGCGAACATTTCATCACGGCTGAATTTTTCGCGCTCATCGGGCATTGACCAGCCCATACGACCCAGATAGTTCAGTAGCGCTTCTGGCATATAACCCATGCGTTGGTAATACAGGATACTGGTTGGGTTTTTACGCTTAGAAAGCTTTGATTTATCGGGGTTACGCAGCAACGGCATATGGCACAACGTTGGCATTTCCCAACCAAAGTATTGGTAGAGCAGTTTGTGCTTAGGTGCGGAGTTGATCCACTCTTCACCACGAATAACGTGCGTAATCTCCATCAGGTGATCATCAACGACGTTAGCTAAGTGGTAAGTTGGCATGCCATCTGATTTCAGCAGAATCTGAGCATCAACCATGCCCCATTCTAGTTCGATCGGGCCACGTAATAGGTCATCGACAACACAGACACCCTCACCTTCTGGTACAACCATACGGATAACGTAAGGTGCGCCTTCGGCTTTGCGCTTTTCAACTTCGCTCTCTGGTAGTGCAAGGTCGCTCTGTTTTAGTGCAGTATGACCACCGGCTGCACGACGCGCTTCACGCAATTCGTCCAACTCTTCGCTTGTACGGTAGCAATGGAATGCATAGCCTTTTTCGACAAGGTCATGTGCATATTGCGCATACATATCTTTACGCTCGCTTTGGCGGTAGGGACCGTGTGGACCACCAACATCGGGACCTTCATCCCACTCTAGGCCTAACCAACGCAGCGAGTCTAAGATTTTTTGTTCAGATTCACTGGTACTGCGCGTCTGATCCGTATCTTCAATACGAAGAATAAACTGCCCACCGTGTTGACGAGCAAAAGCCAGATTAAAGAGTGCAATATAGGCTGTGCCCACATGCGGATCGCCCGTTGGTGATGGGGCTACACGAGTACGTACCGTCATTATATTCCTGCCAAAGCTACAGTATTAACATTTAAAGGCCTGCATTATACCTTCGCATACCCAGCTATGCTATGCGATCGAAAAATGAGACAAGAGCCATCTTGGTGTAATTTTTGCTTAAAATTGATTTATATTTCCACCATTAGGTATCTAACTTGAAGAACACGGCATCCGTTCTTGTAATCGACGAAGATAGAGGGCGTGCGGCGCTCTTAGAACAAGCTCTGCGAGATAAAGGCTACTCAGTCCTCGCCCGACTAGATACAACTGATCTATTGGCCGAACGCGTTGAAGAGCTTAAGCCCGATATGATTATTATCGACCTGGACTCACCTGATCGTGATGTTCTTGAAAATATGGCACTTCTCAATCAGAGCTCTCCTCGCCCGGTTGTCATGTTTGCTGAGCAAGGTGATCAGGAAACCATCGAAAAAGCGATCCGCTCCGGTGTCAGCGCCTATGTCGTTGATGGTATGGAGCACCACCGCATAAAAGCTATTTTAGATGTTGCCGCCGCTCGTTTTCGTGAGTTTCAGGCACTACGTTCCGAGCTAGCACAAGCAAAAAATGAGCTAGCCGACCGCAAAATTGTAGAGAAGGCCAAAGGGTTAGTGATGAAACACAACCGTTGTTCCGAAGAGCAAGCTTTTAAAGCCATGCGAAAAATGGCGATGGATCAACAAAAGCCTCTCAACGAGATTGCCAAAAATATCATTGCTGTATTGGAGTTAATGTCATGAGTTCCACCCATGTAAGTAGTATTCAACTACCCGTGACCTTTCCAGCAGCCGAGAAACAGTCACTCACTATTGGCTTTATACCTTTATTGGATTGTATTCCCGTTGTTGCCGCCAAGGAATTAGGCTTTTTTACCGAGATGGGGCTCGATGTTAGCTTGTCGAGAGAGTCCTCTTGGGCAAGCATTCGCGACAAAGTGCAATTTGGGCTGCTTGATGCTGCACCCATGCCTGCGGGTATTGTTCTGGCGAGCGCACTCAAGCTTGGCGCCAGTTTACCCATGGTGACCGCGATGGGGCTGGGATTAAACGGTAATGCAATTACGGTTTCATCACGCATATGGGACAAGCTCAATCCGCACAATCATCAACTCGATAGCAAACAAGCTGCCGATGCATTGAAAGGCTATCTTGAAACACTGGATGAAAAATTAAATGTTGCTTCGGTGCATACCTACTCCACTCACCATTTTCTATTAAGAGAGTGGCTAAGCCATTATGACGTGGACCCAGGTAAAAAATTGAATCAGATGGTAGTGCCGCCACCACAAATGGTAAATGCGATGCAGAGAGGGCTGATTGATATTTTCTGTGTGGGTGAACCTTGGAATAGCTTGGCGCAAATGAAACGCGTGGGGCATAAACTGCTATCTGGCAATCAGATATGGGAAAACGCACCTGATAAAGTGCTCGGTGTCACACAGGCTTGGCATCAGGCACATCCTGCTACTCACCAGCGACTGATAGCTGCTTTACTCAAAGCCTGCTTATGGCTGGATGATGAGAATAACAAGCTCGCTGGATTTCAAATGCTTTTGGAAAATGGCTACATCAGTGCGGATGTGAGTAGTATCAATCTACTTTTTGGACAGCATCGCTTCACGCCCCCTAGCGCAACCTTTCCTTGGTTGTCACAAGCTCAGTGGTTTAGCCGACATATTTTACAAATTAGCTCATCCACTAAATCCGAAGCGCCCGTTGTTAAGTCCTATCTGACAGAAACCTATCGGGAAGTAGCTAAACATCTCGGTATTAATGTGCCCATCGAAAACACCAAGGATGAAGGTACGCATGAATCAGAATG
The DNA here is from genome assembly GCA_036804365.1 of Neptunomonas sp. Classification (GTDB taxonomy): domain Bacteria; phylum Pseudomonadota; class Gammaproteobacteria; order Pseudomonadales; family Balneatricaceae; genus Neptunomonas. The sequence continues at coordinate 5,937 of DAIRSP010000031.1, forward strand.
GCAATTAAACGGCACATTAGCACCGATATCGATGCCGCCCGATTTGCGCTTCAGATAGCAGCACAGAAAATGTGCACTGCACCATTTCGATCCATACTTTATGCTTCAACATAGTTTCAAACCCCAAGAAATTTAATCAAAGCCCCGTTTTCTGGGGCTTTTACGTTTTTGGCACACTCTCTGCATTACTCTAATCACAATTAGTTTATGTCAGGCAAAGGCGCCTACAGTCAGGATCTCACCCTCCTGATCTGTTGGCGCCTTTGTTTTTTTCATCTTCAGGAGGACCTAACATGTCCAAACATGTACTTGCTAAAATGATCGGACGTCGTAGTTTACTACGCAAATCTATGCTGACTTTTGGTGCTGCCGCTGTCGGAAGCTTATTACTGATGTCGTCAGCCAGCGCTGCGATCGGTGAGCCAGAGAAAGAGGATCTAAAATTCGGCTTCATTAAGTTGACCGACATGGCTCCCCTTGCGATTGCCTATGAAAAAGGATTCTTTGAAGATGAAGGTCTTTACGTCACCTTAGAAGCCCAAGCGAACTGGAAAGTGCTACTCGACCGCGTTATTGATGGTCAGCTCGACGGTGCACATATGTTAGCCGGCCAACCTTTAGGCGCGACCATCGGTTTCGGCACACAAGCGCACATCATTACTGCGTTCAGCATGGACTTAAACGGTAACGCTATCACTGTTTCTAATGAAATTTGGGAACAGATGAAACCGAATATTCCCAAAGATGCTGACGGCAAGCCGATCCACCCGATCAAAGCGGATGCACTCAAGCCGGTTATCGAAAAATACAAAGCGGAAGGCAAGCCTTTCAATATGGGCATGGTATTCCCCGTTTCTACCCACAACTATGAACTACGTTACTGGTTAGCCGCGGGTGGTATCAAGCCAGGTTACTATGCACCGGCTAAAGGTGATACTTCAGGTAAAATCGATGCGGATGCATTGTTGTCTGTAACGCCACCTCCACAAATGCCAGCCACCATGGAAGCCGGTACTATCTACGGTTACTGCGTAGGTGAGCCATGGAACCAACAAGCGGTATTTAAAGGGATTGGTGTGCCGGTCGTAACTGACTATGAAATCTGGAAAGACAACCCAGAAAAAGTATTCGGTGTATCCAACGAGTGGGCAGAAAAATACCCGAACACCCATAAGCGCGTGGTTAAAGCGATGATTCGTGCAGCTAAATGGCTAGACGATAACAACAACGCAAACCGCCCTGAAGCCGTAAAAATCCTATCTAAGCCAAACTATGTTGGCGCGGATTACAATGTCATCGCTAACTCTATGACCGGTACGTTTGAATACGAGAAAGGCGATAAGCGCCCAGTACCAGACTTCAACGTATTCTTCCGTCATAACGCAACTTACCCTTACTACTCGGATGCCATTTGGTACCTAACTCAAATGCGCCGCTGGGGTCAGATTGCCGAGCAAAAACCGGATAGCTGGTACATGGATATTGCGAAGAAAGTTTACCGTCCTGACATCTATGCAGAAGCGGCTCAAGCTCTTATCGAAGAAGGCGTTATGAGTGCTGCAGACTTCCCAGACTTTACTACCGAAGAAGGCTTCAAAGCACCACAAACACACTTCATTGATGGCGTTACTTATGATGGCCGCAAGCCAAACGAGTACCTCACCAAGTTCAAGATTGGTCTGAAAAACGACGAAAAGATCTAACGTAAGAAGTGCATAACTGCCCCTCATGCTGAGGGGCACTTGCAGGAGCCAAAAAAATGAGTGCTATGTTAATGAAATTAAGCTGGATTGAACCCTTTGTAAAAATTTTCAAAGGCGATCAACCTGTTGAGCAAATGATGTTGATTATCCGCTCTATCTTCATCCCACTAATAGGCATCATCGCATTCCTATTCGTATGGCATGTTGGCGCAAAAAATATCAACACGTCACTCGGTGTGTTTCCAGGCCCTGTACAAGTCTACGAACAAGCCATTAACCTCACTAAAGAACACCAAGCCGATCGTGCTAAAGAGCAAGCATTCTACGACCGTCAAATTGAACGGAATGAGAAAAAGCTCGCTAAAGACCCGACAGCTGACGTCAGTATCCGTCCTTATACCGGCGCTCCGACGTTTTACGATCAAATCGTAACCAGTTTGTTTACTGTGATGGCGGGATTCATCTTAGCCTCCTTCGTAGCGATTCCTCTGGGAATCATGATCGGATTAAATGCGACGCTGTATGCAGCTATTAACCCGTTGATTCAACTTTTCAAACCCGTTTCACCTCTCGCTTGGCTACCACTGGTAACGATGATCGTATCAGCGGTGTATGTGAGTGATGATCCGATGTTTGCTAAATCCTTTATTACGTCTTTAATCACCGTTTCCCTTTGTTCAATCTGGCCAACGCTGATTAACACGGCGGTGGGGGTATCTAGCATCAGTAAGGATTTACAAAACGTAAGCCAAGTATTGCGCCTTAACTGGGTAACGCATGTTATTAAAATAGTGATCCCATCAGCGATCCCCTCAATTTTTACAGGATTACGTTTATCCCTAGGGATTGCTTGGATGGTACTGATCGCAGCAGAGATGCTGGCACAAAACCCAGGCTTAGGTAAGTTTGTTTGGGACCAATTCCAGAACGGTAGTTCTCAATCGCTAGGTCGCATCATGGTAGCTGTTATTGCGATCGGTTTTATCGGCTTCCTATTAGATCGACTAATGCTCGTTGTTCAGCGCAAGGTATCTTGGGATAAATCAGTAGCGCTTCGCTAATAGGTTTTGGAGAAAGAAAATGGTTCATTTAGATCTAACCGATGTTTGTATCGAATTCCCAACACCTAAAGGCCCATTTAAAGCCTTAGAAGGTGTTAATTTAAAAATTGAACAGGGTGAGTTTATCTCTCTGATCGGTCACTCTGGCTGCGGTAAATCAACCGTTCTAAACATTGTGGCTGGCTTATATCAAGCGACACGCGGTGGTGTCGTACTTGATGGTAAAGAGGTGAACGAGCCGGGGCCCGAACGTGCAGTGGTTTTCCAAAACCACTCGCTTTTGCCTTGGTTAACGGTTTACCAAAACGTTGAATTAGCCGTTAAGCAAGTTTTCAAAGGCAAAAAAACTAAGGCCGAGATGCATGAGTGGATTATCCACAACCTTAGCCTAGTCCATATGACTCACGCGCTGGATAAACGCCCTGATGAAATCTCTGGCGGTATGAAACAGCGTGTCGGTATTGCACGTGCGCTTGCTATGGAACCGACGGTTTTGTTGATGGATGAACCGTTTGGTGCATTGGATGCGCTTACCCGAGCACATTTGCAAGACTCTCTGATGGAGATCCAAAAGGATCTTAACAACACCGTGATTATGATTACGCATGATGTTGACGAGGCTGTGTTGCTATCTGATCGCATCGTTATGATGACTAACGGCCCTGCTGCCACGGTTGGGGAGATCTTGGATGTTAAGCTGGAACGCCCACGTAACCGTATCCAGTTGGCGGATGACGCTGAGTACAACCACTATCGTCATGAAGTTTTAAGTTTCCTCTATGAAAAACAACGTAAGCCGATTGATGAATCCAACCCTGCTAAAAGCCAAGCGAGTTCAGCTAGCCAAGCAGATAAAAAGTGTGACGAAGCTGAGACCCTAGTGGATAAAGCAACGGAAGCGGCATAAGTCGAAAACCTGCCAAGGTGCATCATGATTCGCACCTTAGCAGGGCATAAACACTAGTTTGGTGCATCTTTGTCGTATTGATGAGCACCTAGAATTAGCTAAACAGCCGTAATCCTTAGATATACCAACATTGGCACAGTTTTAGCTTATTACTTTACACAATTTGAATCTGAACAAAGGCGTTCAACCCAAAGCGATCTCTTCGCTTTACGGTGAACGCCTTTTTTGTTTATGGGGCGTACAGATGACACAACAACATCTCGTCATCATCGGTACAGGAATGGCTGGTGGACGATTACTGGAAGAGCTTATGCGCCGCGATCCGCAGCGCTATAAGATTTCAGTTTTCGGCGAAGAGCCGCACCCAAACTACAACCGAATTATGCTCTCTCCCCTGCTCGCAGGCGAAGTTAACGCAGATGAGATCGTTTTAAATTCTCGTGACTGGTATGCCGAACATCATATCGATCTTTATGCGGGTGAGCGGATTGTTGCTATCGATAAGATCAATCGCGAGGTGGTCAGCAATACTGGGACTCGCTTGCACTACGATCACTTGGTGATGGCGACAGGTTCCCTACCGATCCGCATACCGATAGCCGGTGAACATTTAGCAAACATCCATGCCTTTCGTACATTGGAAGATGTGGATGCGATCAATTATGGTGCGAATGCCGCCAAAAACGCCGTGGTTATTGGTGGCGGGCTACTCGGATTAGAAGCGGCCTACGGATTAGCTCTCAAAGGGATTAAAACCACCGTCATTAACCGTGCCGACTACCTGTTGAATAGGCAGTTGGACGAAGCGGCTGGCGAAATGTTACGCGTTACGTTACTCGATAAAGGGGTTGAAACGGCGCTGAATGCAGAGATTAGTCACTTCACGGGCAACGAATCCGTTACAGGCGTCGCCCTAGCCTCGGGTGAAGTGATACCTGCAGATCTAGTCGTGATTGCGATCGGTATTACACCTAACAGCTCACTCGCCAAAGCAACTGAGCTATCGGTGAATCGCGGCATGATCGTTGATGAAGTGTTGCAAAGTTCTGATCCACATATCAGCGGTATTGGCGAGTGCATTGAACTGAACGGTGAAACCTTCGGCATGGTCGCCCCTATTTGGGATCAGGCCCGCATCCTCGCAGACCGATTAATCTTTGGCATTAACACACCGTTTCAATCCAAAGCGATCCCGACCAAATTAAAGGTATCGGGTGTCGACCTATTTTCAGCGGGCGAAGTACTGGGGCACACCGATGACAGAGTCATGGTTTTGCAAGACCCTACGCAACTCACCTACCGCAAACTTATTTTCCGCAACCATAAGATCATCGGCATCGTTCTCTTTGGCGATGTACAAGATGGCAACTGGTATTTCGAACTACTTGAGCAGCAGGCAGATATACAACACCTGCTGCCTAATTTGATGTTTGGTCGTTCTTTCTGCCAACACTTATTGAAACCTGACACTACGAATCAGCCAGACACTGCGCTGACAGGAGCCTCCCTATGAACAAACAAAACCTCGTTGTTGTTGGTAACGGCATGGTAGGACATCAGTTCCTACAAAGCTTGGCTGATAGCGGCAAAATTGATCAGTTTAATGTCACCGTCTTCTGTGAAGAGCCTCGCTTAGCCTACGATCGTGTGTATCTAAGTAGCTATTTTAGCGGTGCTACCGCTGACGACTTGGCGATGGGACATATTGATGTTTACCAAAGCTGGGGCATCAATGTGCTAATCGGCGAAGCGGTTACCGCTATCGACCGTGAAGCGCAAACGGTTTTTACCAATAAAGGCACCACCCTTTTCTACGATAAGTTGGTGCTGTCTACCGGATCCTACCCCTTTGTTCCGCCAGTACCGGGTCATGATAGAGAACACTGTTTAGTCTATCGCACGATTGAAGACTTAGAAGCGATTAAAGCATCCGCTGCGAACGGCAAGATCGGTGTTGTTGTCGGAGGTGGTTTACTAGGTTTAGAAGCAGCTAAAGCCCTCAAAGACTTAGGGCTGGAGACACATGTCGTCGAGTTCGCACCTCGCTTAATGGCCGTGCAGCTAGATGAAGGCGGCGGACATCTGCTTCGCAACAAGATTGAAAAGCTCGGTGTTGAAGTCCACACCGGTAAAAACACTAAGCAGATTGTAGATGGTGATGATGCGGCTCATCGCATGGAGTTTGCCGACGGTGAAGTGTTAGAAACAGACGTCATTCTGTTCTCCGCCGGTATTCGCCCACGTGACAATCTCGCCCGTCAATGTGATTTAGAGGTCGGTGAGCGTGGCGGTATTGTGGTCGATAACAACTGCCAAACCACAGATGAAAATATCTACGCGATTGGCGAATGTGCGTTATGGAACGGTCGCATTTTTGGCTTAGTCGCACCCGGCTATGCAATGGCTAAAGTCGTTGTTTCTCAATTAACCGGTGGCGAAAGCCAGTTCCTTGGCGCCGATATGAGCACCAAGTTAAAACTGATGGGGGTCGATGTTGCCAGTATTGGCGATGCGCAAGGCCACACTAAAGGTTCGAAAAGCTATATCTATAACGATGAAGTTAACGAAGTCTATAAACGCATTGTGGTATCCGAGTCTGGTAAGAAACTACTCGGTGCTATTTTGGTTGGCGAAGCTAATGACTACGGCACCCTACTGCAATATGCGTTAAACGGGATCGATCTTCCTGAAAATCCAGAAGTTTTGATCGTACCGAGCTTTGGTGGAGAAGCTGCACAAACCGGTTTAGGTGTCAGTGCACTGCCGGAAACCGCTCAAATCTGTTCATGCCATGATGTGACCAAAGGGGCTATCTGCTGCTCGATTGAAAATGGCGCGCAAACGGTCGGCGATGTTAAAGCCGCCACTAAAGCGGCAACAGGCTGCGGCGGTTGTGTTCAATTACTGACGGATGTCGTGAACTACGAATTAAGCCGACGCGGCGTTGTCGTGAGTACCGATATTTGCGAACACTTCGCCTACACTCGCGAAGATCTGTACAACATCGTGCGTGTTGAAGAGATTAAAACCTTTGACGCCTTGCTACATAAACACGGTAACGGCCATGGCTGTGAGATCTGTAAGCCGCTCATCGGTTCTATTTTAGCGTCGTGCTGGAATGAGTATGTTCTCGATAAGCCGCATGTTTCGCTGCAAGACACCAACGATACCTTCCTCGCTAACATGCAAAAAGATGGCACCTACTCTGTCGTTCCTCGGGTACCGGGTGGCGAGATCACTCCTGATCAGCTGATCGCCATTGGCCAAGTGGGTAAGAAATATAATCTCTATACCAAGATCACCGGTGGTCAGCGTATCGACCTGTTTGGTGCCCGTTTAGAGCAACTGCCGGCCATCTGGTCGGAACTGATTGATGCAGGTATGGAAACTGGTCACGCATACGGAAAATCGTTGCGTACGGTTAAATCCTGTGTCGGTAGCACTTGGTGCCGCTACGGGGTAGATGACAGCGTTGGTTTAGCGATTGAACTTGAAAACCGCTACAAAGGGCTACGAGCTCCCCACAAAATCAAATTTGCGGTATCAGGCTGTACACGTGAATGTGCCGAAGCTCAAAGCAAGGATGTGGGTATTATTGCAACAGAAAATGGCTGGAACCTTTATCTATGTGGCAACGGTGGCATGAAGCCTCGCCACGGTGATCTATTTGCGACCGATCTCGATAAAGAGACGCTGATCAAATATATCGACCGCTTCTTAATGTTTTATGTGAAAACCGGCAAGCGTCTACAGCGTACCTCGGTTTGGATGGAGAACCTTGAAGGCGGTTTAGATTACCTGCGTAAAGTCGTGATGGAAGATTACCTAGGTGTCGCGGATGAACTCGAAGCCCAAATGGCACTTGTGGTGAACACCTATGAATGTGAGTGGAAACGCACCGTAGAAGATCCTGAAGCGCTTAAACGCTTCCGCACATTCGTTAACAGCGACCAAACTGATAACAACATCGTTTTCGTCGAAGAGCGCGGCCAAATCCGCCCTGCACGCGAAGATGAAAAAGCTGAACCCATTGTGATGATGGTTTAAGGAGCAAGATGATGACGACACATTGGGCTGAACTCTGCCGTTTAAATGATTTGGTGCCTAACAGCGGTGTATGCGCACTGTTTGATGAACAGCAAGTCGCACTTTTTTATATCCCAGCAGCAAGCAAAGTATTTGCAGTGAGCCAGTATGATCCTATTGGCAAAGCCAACGTGATTTCACGAGGCTTGGTCGGGTCGATTGGCGAGAAACTATTTGTTGCTTCACCGCTTTATAAACAACACTTCCTACTCGAAGACGGTACTTGCGTTGAAGATGAGAGCGTTAGCTTAAAAGTGTGGGCAACCAAGGTAGAAGGTAATCGGGTTTATATTCAAGCCTGATCACTCACTGAGCACCTAGGCTAGCCGTACTATAAGGAGATAGATACCCTACGGCTTTTGGATCACCTCAATGAGGAAGTCGACATTGAGGTGATCACTTAGCACTTAGCATTGAGCGAAATCCAAGTTTACTGAGCGTGACGTTCCATATCTAGTGCAATCGCTTCAGCCACTTTAATACCATCAATCGCCGCAGACATAATGCCACCAGCATAACCTGCACCCTCACCCGCTGGATACAAGCCTTTCACATTGATGCTCTGGCAATCATCACCACGCTTAATGTTGAGCGGAGAGGATGTACGGGTTTCAACACCGGTTAACAACGCATCCTCCAAAGCAAAGCCTTTGATTTTGCGATTAAACGCAGGGATCGCTTCACGTATCGCTTCGATACAGAAGTCAGGCAAGGCTTTTGACAAATCGGTCAGCTTGATTCCCGGCTTAAAAGAAGGCTCCACAGTACCTAATGTGTCCGTATCTTTTCCTTTCAAGAAGTCACCAACGCGCTGGGCAGGCGCATCATAGTTTTCGCCCCCTAACTCATAGGCAAGGCTTTCCAGTTGTCGTTGAAAATCGATACCTGCCAACGGGCCGCCTGGGTAATCGGTTGGATCAATCCCTACCACGATTGCACTGTTCGCATTGCGTTCGCTGCGTGAATATTGGCTCATACCGTTGGTAACAACGCGCTTCTCTTCCGATGTTGCCGCAACAACCGTTCCGCCTGGGCACATACAGAAGCTATATACGGATCGACCATTTTTACAGTGGTGTACCAGTTTATAGTCTGCGGCACCTAAGATCGGATGCCCTGCATTAGGACCAAAGCGTGCTTCATCGATCAAGGTCTGTGGGTGTTCAATACGGAAACCTACCGAAAACGGCTTCGCTTCCATATAAACCCCTTTATCAAATAGCATTTGGAAGGTGTCACGCGCACTATGCCCTACGGCTAATGAGATATGCTTAGAGTGGATCACTTCACCCGATGCGAGTGTCAGACCTGTCACTTGGCCGTTTTCAATATGAATATCATCCACGCGAGACTCGAAACGAATCTCCCCGCCCAGTTCAATGATATTAGCGCGCATTTTTTCAACCATAGACACTAAACGGAACGTACCGATATGCGGCTTGCTCACGTACATAATCTCTTCAGGCGCACCTGCATCGACAAACTCTTGTAATACTTTGCGGCTGTAGTGGTTAGGATCTTTGATCTGCGTGTAGAGCTTGCCATCAGAAAACGTACCCGCGCCCCCTTCACCAAACTGCACGTTCGATTCGGTATTCAGTATCTTTTTACGCCAAAATCCAAAGGTATCTTTGGTACGTTCACGTACCTCTTTACCTCGTTCCAGAATAATAGGCTTGTAACCCATCTGTGCAAGGATCAGCCCCATCAAAAGTCCGCAAGGCCCAAAACCTATGACTACCGGACGCTCTTCCAACTTTTCAGGCGCATGTGATACAAACTTATAGGTCATATCAGGTGTAGCTTTGATCAGTTGGCTATCAGCAAATTTACCCAATAGCTGTTCATCCAACGTCGTTTCAACATCCATCGTATAGATTAAGAAAATCGACGACTTTTTACGCGCATCATAGCCACGACGATGAATTTCATAACTCACCAACTGGTCAGCATTGATCGCTAACATCTCTAAAATAGCGTCTTTTAGCGCTTGTTCAGTATGATCGAGTGGGAGTTTGATATTGGATAAGCGAATCATTGCAAATAAGTTCCGGTACTGAGTTACTTAGTTATAGTAAAAGAGCCCCATTCTACGCTTTATCAGATAAAAAGTCGTTTCACTCTTGCCCTGTGTGCTGCTCGAAAACAACTTAATGAGATCCTTTATTGTGCAACTTCCAGCGGTTGCACCAAAATAGCCCAGAACAATAAGTCTCACGCTTCGATTAAACATAGAAACATCCTGTATTAGCGCGCACGACCTAGACCTTCCATCGCTGTCAACAACTGGCATATATCGTGCTTAATAAAAGATGAGCTGAGATTGTGGTCTCTGCTTTGAGGAGCAATGGCAATGGCGCCACTTTGGGATATTATCTCAAGTGGCGCTTTTTTTTGGGGTAAAGCAATGACAACAACTACTGTAAAAACAACCTGTCCTTACTGTGGTGTGGGCTGTGGCGTCGATGCGAAAGTTGAAAATAATCAGCTCATCGCTGTCAGCGGCAACAAGCAACATCCGGCTAATGCAGGCCGGTTGTGTGTCAAGGGCTCTGCCTTGCACGAAACAGTGAGTCATGACGGCAGAATGCTCTACCCTAGTATTGCCGGCCAGCGCGTTTCTTGGGATGACGCCACACGTTATGTAGCGGATAACTTAAGCCGCATTATTCAAGAGCACGGCCCAGACTCTGTTGCTATGTATGTATCTGGGCAGATACTCACCGAAGATTACTATGTCGCTAATAAGCTCATGAAAGGCTTTATTGGAACTTCTAATATCGACACCAACTCTCGCTTATGTATGGCTTCTGCCGTGGTGGCACATAAACGCGCTTTTGGTACGGATACTGTTCCGGGTTGCTATGAAGATATTGAGTTGGCCGACCTTGTGATTCTTACAGGCTCCAACTTAGCTTGGGCTCACCCGATTGTTTACCAACGTCTCGCGAAAGCTAAATCGAAACGCCCTGAGATGAAGGTTGTGGTCATTGATCCGCGCCGAACGGCAACCTGCGATATCGCTGATTTACATCTTTCATTAAAGCCCGGCAGCGATGCCTTTCTCTTTAATGGTTTAGCCCATCACATCCTGTCTAATCAGTTAGAAGACCGTACCTTCATTGATAACCACTGCAATAACTTTGCTGAACTCGCCAAGAGTCTTGCTAGCCAAACGTTGGCTAACACAGCGGTGGACTGTGATTTAACAACAACCGAACTCGCGGATTTCTATCAATTATTTTCCGAGCGTCCACGTACTGTGACCCTTTTTTCACAAGGGATTAATCAATCGTCATCCGGTGTTGATAAGGGTAACAGTATTCTGAATTGCCATCTGCTCACGGGTCGCATCGGAAAGCCCGGTGCAGCGCCTTTCTCCATGACAGGTCAACCTAATGCGATGGGTGGACGTGAAGTAGGCGGTTTAGCCAATCAGCTTGCTGCACATATGGATTTCAAAAACCCTGCCCACATAGAACGTGTTGCGCGTTTTTGGCAAGCCAGCAATATGGCAACCGGTGAGGGTTTGAAAGCGGTTGATATGTTTAACGCGGTGAATGAGGGCAAGATTAAAGCGATCTGGATTATGGCTACTAACCCCGTGGTTTCCATGCCCGATGCAGACAGCGTCAAAAGAGCCCTTGAAAAATGTGAACTGGTGATTGTTTCAGATTCATCGCAAATAACGGATACCACTCAATTTGCTGACGTGTTACTACCGGCGACAACGTGGGCTGAGAAGGATGGTACCGTTACCAATTCCGAACGCTTTATTTCTCGTCAAACAGGTTTTCTTACCCCTCCGGGTGAAGCCAAAAATGATTGGGTCGCAATCTGCGATATTGCTAAAAAAATGGGATTTGAAGGGTTTGATTATGCCAACCCTGCGGCTATCTTCCGCGAACATGCCAGGTTATCAGGATTTGAAAATGATCATGAGCGCGACTTCGACATCTCAGGATTGGCCAACATAAGTGATGCGCAGTTCCAAACACTTGAGCCTATTCAGTGGCCAGTGAATGCAGACTACCCGAACGGCCGCCAACGCTTCTTTGATGATGGTTACTTTTATACCCCTAACCACAAAGCCAATCTTGTTGTCGTTGCACCTCGCTTACCAGCATTCAAGCCAAACGAGCAGGAGCTGATTCTGAACACCGGTCGTATTCGAGATCAATGGCATACTATGACGCGTACCGGCAAAGCCCACCGCTTGCTTGAGCACATAGCAACGCCATTAGCCGAGATACACCCAAAAACTGCAAAAAAACTCAATATCAGCGAACGCAGTTTGGTACGCATTAAAGACCGCAACATCGACTATATCGCACGAGCCCAAATCAGCGATGCTCAGCGAGAAGATTCGGTATTTGTGCCGATGCACTGGACGGATAGTTTTGCCAGTAAAGGTCGAGCCAATGCACTGGTGCGCTCGATTAAAGACCAGTTATCGGGTCAACCTGAGTTTAAACACAGTCCGGTTGTCGTATCCGCGCTCAACGCCCAATGGCAAGGAGTCTTAATCACAGCGCTACCTTTCACGCCAAGCCAAGAGATGGAGTGGTTTAAGGTTCCGCTTGAGCATGCAACGCTATGGGAGTTAATCAAACTCACGGACAGTATTGCCCCCTCATGGATAGAAGACAGCTTCCCAGATATCGAAGAGTGGGTCGTTTTATCAGATTCCAGCCAACGCTTTTTGAGTGCTGCCGGCTTTATAAAGAACAAACTGAGCCTAGTCCTAATGAGCGGCCCAGATCTTCCGCAGTTTGATAAAAAATGGCTGAGTGAGCAGATCGGCAAAACAATAGAAAATAAGGGCGATCGTTTACGGTTGCTGTCAGGTGTGCCTGCAGATCCCGCATCTCAAACAGGTAGAACCGTTTGTTCGTGCTTCCAAGTCGGCGAACAAACGATTATCAACTGTTTATCAAAAGGTGAAGTTAGCAGTGTTGAAGCGTTAGGTACGCAGCTTAAATGCGGCACCAACTGCGGTTCATGCATTCCTGAACTAAGGCAAATGGTACAAGAGTATCTTCCTGCCAAAGAGACAGCGGCTTAACTAGCCGAGTAGCTGATGATTGTCAGCGAAAATACCTAACCAAACAGCTGCGGTAATCATCAACCCTAAAAATACCGCAGCTGAGCCTAAATCTTTAGCTCTGCCGGCCAGCTCATTAAACTCTGTACCCGCTCTATCAACCACCGCTTCAATAGCACTGTTAATCAGCTCTAAAATCAGCACTAATAAACAACTCCCCACCAGCAAAGCCCATTGGGTGCCTGTTTCTGCTACGAAAAAAGAGAGCGGAAAAAGCACCAGAAATGCAAAGACTTCATACTGAAAAGCAGGCTCATGTTTAAATGCGGCCAGCATCCCTTTCATAGAGTACTGCGTCGCATAGTAAAAACGAGCTATCCCTCGAACCTTTAATTTCATATCAACATCATCTTAATAAAACTCGATTAGAAAGATTGCACTACAGCACGCAAAACAGACAGCGAACGGATTTCAGAACGTTGCTTAATCAAAAGCACACCCAAGTTTAACGCTAATTTTTCAGACTCGGCTCGTACTATCGGATCCTCAATGCTATCCAAGTCAGCGACATGCGCTAAACCTACAACTCGGCGGATCAGCTCAGTACCGGCATAACCCATACTCTCGTGCCAAGTATGCTTGATGACAGCCTCAGCAAAACCTTTCTGACTAAAAACCGGATCTGAACACTTCTCTGTCACGCGCTGTAAAAATGTCGTCGAGAATGTGCTCCATAAGGTTTCGATCGTGTCTAACAGTTGTTCGCGATAGGCCTGCCTTTCACTGTCTGTGCCGGGCAAACCCAGTTGCGCTGCATAATTGATTAACAGATTGCCGATGATCGAGCCAATATCAAATCCCATAGGTCCATAAAAAGCGAACTCAGGATCGATAACCTTTGTGCTGTCCGTCGTAACAAATACAGAACCCGCATGTAAATCACCATGCAATAGCGCCTGCGCATCATTCATAAAATGATATTTCAGCTTGGCTACTTCCGTTTTTAACTCATCATCCGCCCATAGCGCTTGCGCAGATACCGCTAACGCTGGGTTGATATTATTGCGTTCATGGTCGCAATAAGGATCCCAGAAAAAGAGTTCTTCGGTAATCTTGCAAAGATCTGGGTTGATATAGTTGGCAACAGCTTTCTTCTTTTGATAATTATCTAAGTAGAAATCAGATGTATGGAATAAAGTTTCAGCTAGAAACTGACCGAGGTGTTCACCCAGTAAGCGAGATGCTTGACGCGCAATCAGCGCATGGCGAAGATTTTGATGATCACCAATATCTTCCATAATCACAGCGGATAGCTCGCTATCAAAATGGAAAACTTGTGGTACGTACGCCGCTGCCCACTTCCCCTCTTCTGCTAAACAGGCCGCTTCAATACGAATCCGATCTAAGGATAACGGCCAACCTTCACCAATAATTCTAACGAACGGTAGAGCCTGCTTAACAATCACACTCGCTTGAGCATTAGAAACACGATAAACAAAGTTGATATTACCATCGCCAATCTCTTCCACTGTCGTGGGTGGTTGATCCTTAAAAAAAGGCGTATGTGCGACAGCAAATGCAATAACCTGTTCATTCGATTCAAATTTAGCGATCGTCATAGTTCGACTCTTCTTATATCGTTTTATTACAGTTGCGCTCAAGTTTGCCAGAAAAAAGAAATAAGGGAAGTTTCCAAGAGTGGATTCTTACGTTTACTTATCGTTGTGCAGTTAAGAGCTTGAGCGCTAAACCGGCAAACACGCCAGAAGCGATTCGGTTCAAGAGTCGCTGCGTATTGGCTTTCTCTCTTAACACTTTCCCGATTCGTCCTGATAGAAGACTAATCATCGAAAAAACAACCAACGCACTCAGCATAAATAAACCACCCAAGCTATAAATTTGCGCGATCATTGAGCCTCGGGAAGGATCAGCAAACTGCGGAAGAAAAGCTAGAAAAAAGATCGATACTTTAGGGTTCGTGATATTCATAATTACGCCTCTGCGAAACAGTGCTGCTGAGCTGCGGATATCACGCTTTGCATCATCGATCACTTCGATTGGTGCCTTCCAAGATAAGTAAGCTAGGTACAGAAGATAGGCAGCTCCGATTACTTTTAATACGGTAAAGGCGATGTCTGACGTTTGAAAGATAGCAGCGACCCCGAATGCAACGGCGGTGGTATGAAAAATCAATCCAGTGCACAGCCCTAGCGTCACAACAAAGCCAGAAGAAGCACCCCGCAACGCGGATTGAGTGAGGACAAAAATATTATCAGGCCCAGGTGCTAAAGCTAATAACAGTGAAGCACTACAAAACAGTAAAACAGTCTCTAGAGGAAGCATGCTGATCACCTAATTAGAGGGAGGAGCTAACTTCAACTCGCGCTCTTCCCAGTTTTTTAGCTTGGTATAATGCCTCATCTGCCTGACGAATCAACTGCTCATGATTCATTTCGATTGTCGGTGTCGTGGTCGCAACACCTAAGCTCACTGTCACTATGCCTTTAGGATTCGTTTCATGGACTATTCCTTGCTGTTCTATAGCCAATAGCAAACGATTGGCGACCTCGATTGCTTCCTGCTCACTGTAACCTAGCAATAGAACGATAAACTCCTCACCACCGTAACGCGCAACAAAATCAACTTCCCGACGTAAGCTTTGGCGAAGTGTTTGAGCGACTTGAATCAAACAGCTATCGCCACGGGGATGTCCGTATTGGTCATTGAATGACTTAAAGAAGTCGACATCTAGCATAATAATGCTGATTGATACGCTAATTCTCGCTGCTCTGCGCCATTCGCTAAGATAACGCTCATCGAAACATCTTCGGT
>DAIRSP010000032.1:0-21412 GCA_036804365.1 Neptunomonas sp.
ATCCTTCACCTGAAGAGTGGTGGTTTCTGTGCTCATATCCAGATTACGTTCTCCACGCTGCAACGAAGAGATATCGATGGCATGTGTTTTAGCGTCAGTTGTCATCTTTATGTAAACCTATTCAAATTATTCGTTAACAGCGTTACATTTCAAGCGATTTATATTTTTCGCGTAGGTGGTTACGTATTTGTACTGCTGAAATATTCAACAATGCAATCACCGCTACCAGCAACAGAGCAGTCGCATAAACAAGTGGTCGCGCTGCTTCTACGTTAGGGCTTTGGAAGCCCACATCATAAATATGGAAACCTAAGTGCATAAATTTCTGATCTAAGTGCAGGTATGGATAGTTTCCATCTAGCGGCAAGCTTGGCGCTAGCTTAACCACACCGACTAGCATCAGAGGAGCTACCTCACCTGCCGCACGGGCGATCGCTAGGATCACACCTGTCATCATGGCAGGGCTGGCCATAGGTAATACAACTTTCCAAAGGGTTTCTGCTTTTGTCGCACCGAGAGCTAAAGAGCCTTCACGAATAGCACGAGGTATGCGTGATAACCCTTCTTCTGTTGCAACAATAACGACCGGTACGGTTAGCAAGGCTAGCGTAATAGATGCCCAAATCAATCCACCCGTTCCGTAAGTCGGTGATGGCAGCGCTTCTGCATAGAATAAGCGGTCTATCTGGCCACCCAAAAAGTAAACAAAGAAGCCTAAGCCAAAAACACCGTATACGATCGAAGGGACGCCAGCTAAGTTATTAACCGCAATGCGGATCAGGCGAGTCATGAAGCCCTGTTTAGCATATTCGCGTAGATAAACCGCTGCGACAACACCAAAGGGTGTCACTAGAATCGACATCAGAATAACCATCAACACCGTACCGAAGATCGCAGGGAAAATACCCCCTTCAGTGTTTGCTTCGCGCGGCTCATCTGACACAAATTCCCATATTTTGCTGGCGTAGTGGGCGATTTTAGTTCCGATGCTCATATCATTAGCACGGAAGGCTCTGACAATCTTAGCAACCGGAATTGTCACTTCACGACCGGTAGACACCTCCGCAACGATAGCGTCACGGTTGATCTCGGTATAAAGATCAATCAATTGCTTCTGTAATGCTTCATAGTCAGCGTTTAACGCATCACGACGTGCTTGTATTTCAGCAAACATTGGATCTTCGGTGATCCCTTTTAGCTCAAGCGCGCGCTTTTTCAGACGTAGGCGTTCCAACTCATAGTTGATAGCGCCGATCTCATGCTTTTCAATCTGATAGATGGATTCATGAATGGTGAGGGCGCGGGTGATGCTTGCTTGAAACTGATTCCACAGATCAATAGACGCGGCATCTTTCTCGTAGCCTTTATTTTCAGCGATAACCTGATCACCCTGTTTCAAGGCGCGAAGGTAACCATAGAAATTACCCCACTCACGACGCTCTGCAGTGAAAAGCATCTCTGGGTATTTTTTATCTGTTAAATGATCATCAAGCACCCAAGTAAAGTCAGTACCGCCGACATCACGGTTACCAATTTTGAGCAGATCACGGCGCATTGTTTTGACGCCTTCAGGTACATCAATACCGGTATCACGGAGTTGAGCAGCAGGGACTTTTTCAGAGTCGACCATCTCCCCTGTAATGCTCATCTGTACGCCGTTGACTGTGTAGGTCGCTTGCAATACATCGGCGGGCCAGAAGTGTCCCAAACCGCGTACTGCGATCAGGATTAACAAACCCACAACCATGATGATGCTGATTGCCACTGACCCAGCATTTAACCAGATCCATGGTGAACCCGATTTTGTCCATTCAGAAAAAGAGATTCTCATATATTTATATCCTCAATCATCAACGGGTTACAGAGAACCATACTTTTTACGTAAGCGTTGTCGAACCAGCTCAGCAAGCGTGTTGACGGCGAAAGTAAACATAAACAATACAAAAGCAGCCAAGAACAGAATACGGTAGTGGGTACTGCCGACTTCAGATTCTGGCATTTCAACAGCAATGTTTGCCGCCAGTGTACGCATACCTTCGAAAATGTTGACGTCCATAATTGGCGTATTACCCGTTGCCATCAGTACGATCATGGTTTCACCTACGGCACGACCCATACCAATCATCAATGCAGAGAAAATCCCTGGACTTGCTGTTGGTAAAACAACACGTGTCAGTGTCTGCCAAGGAGTAGCACCTAGTGCTAATGATCCGTAACTTAGATGTTTAGGCACGGCGAAAATAGCATCTTCAGTAATAGAGAAGATGGTTGGAATCACCGCAAAGCCCATCGCAATACCGACCACCAATGCATTACGCTGGTCGAATGGAATGTCTAATTCGCTCGTTAGCCATAGGCGCATATCGCCGCCGAACAAGATACCTTCTATCACATCGGCAAAGGATAACCCCAGCATCGTTGTTGCAATGATAATAGGTACAAGTAAAGCGGCATCCCAACCTTCTGGGATTAAATAACGAATTTTGTTAGGCACCTGAGCCCAGGTGAAACCGAAGATAAGGATTGCAATCGGTATCAGAAGAATAATGGTGAAAATACCCGCCAAGTTATCTTCCATAAAAGGTGCAAGCCAAAGCCCAGCCAAGAAACCTAAGATAACAGTAGGTAGGGCTTCCATGAGCTCGATGAAAGGTTTGACCTTACGACGCATGGCCGGAACCATGAAGTAAGCTGTATAGATAGCACCGCATATTGCAAGCGGAGTACCTAGCAACATGGCGTAAAAGGCAGCTTTTAACGTACCGAATGCTAATGGCATTAAACTATATTTGGGCTCGAAGTCATTGTTGGCGGCTGAAGACTGCCAAATATAAGCGGGTTCAGAGTAGCCTTCGTACCACACCTTGCTCCACAGTGCAGACCACGAGATGTCTGGGTGTTCGTTGTGAATGGCTAAGAAAGATAACATGCCGTCTTTTTCAACCAGCATAGCATTAGAGCGCGGAGCATAAGCAATAGAGTTTGCTTTGCCTTCTGTAATGCTTTCCGTCAGTGCGTTTCGTTCAGCGGTTGTGTTAAATAGGCGCAGTGTGCCTTCTGCATCTAATGAAGCAAAACCTTTACGACGATGTTCAATGCTCAAATCAACAATAGGGGATGAACCGCCTTTAAATTCGCGGATTTTGGTCAGTTTCCAAGCAGAATCTTCATCCCGTACTAGGAACCATTGAGAAATCTTGCCTAAAGAATCAGCAATTAACACAGCATTGCCACCTAGCAACATCTGAAAAGAGGCGATCTCCCCTTTGGTGACTTCAAGTACTTGAGTCGTTTGTGCACCGCCTTCCTCTTTCAGATCGATGACTGCCACTTTGCTATGGCCGGCTATCATCAACCAACGATTGTCTGGAAATAGCAGTAGTTTTTTAGCTGGGGCATTGAAAGAGGGCAGTGCTCTTGTTTCGGAAGAGAATTGGGTCTCCCCTGTCATCATATTCTCTTCAATGATAATTTCAGTTTGAGTGAAACCGGTTTCATCACCCCCCACAAAATTCCAATTCTCACCATTATGTGAAGCAGCTAATAACTTAAGAGGTTTGTCGCCCACATGTATCGGTTCTTCGCCAACGGGGTAGCTTAAAGAGGGTGTGATCAAACGCTTACCATCGGGGTAGGTCGATTTATAGTCATGCTGAACGATAATGGCATAGCCGTTTGATAAGCCTAGTGCAAATTGATGCTTAGGTTCAGATATCACAGCAAAGCTGGTTATGCGGGTATTTTCTGGCAATACCAACCGCTGACTCGCGAGCTGCGTGCCATCAAGCGTATTAAAGAAAATAATATTGCCGGTATCGCCAACCCGAATCCCAACCTCGGCTTGCTCTTCCATAGAAAGGTATAAAGTGCGCCCTTCACCTGGTACTGGATAATCTTCAACAGCGGTATTGTCCTGTTGCCACTTTTCTATCTCAGCCGACTGAAAGAGTGGTGTGATTTCATAAAGTAGGTAGAAGAAAATCAGCAGAATCGCAATGATGACACTGATGCCACCAAAGCCAATGCCCACAGTAGCTAATTTATCCTTCAGCGCACGCATTTTTCGCTTTCTATGCTGAGCAGGTGTGTTGAAGTCAATTTGTGGTGGCGTATTAGTTTCGATACTCATCGGAGAAGTAGTCCTAATGGATCCATGATGACAGACTAGGCAAGCATACGTTAGTTTTGTGACACTATTGTTACAGCATATCATAAACAGCAAAAGGGAGTGCCTTTCGACACTCCCTATTTCGTCAGATTAGGTTGTAAGGGTTGTGCTTACAGGCCTAAATCCGCCATTTGCTTTTCAACAACTTTAGCTGGTAGAGGAATGTAGCCATCTTTAACAACAACTTCTTGACCTGCTTTAGCCATAACCAGCTTCAGGAACTCTGCTTCCATCGGTGCTAGAGCTTGGCCTGGTTTCTTGTTTACATAAACGTATAGGAAGCGAGACAGTGGGTATGTGCCGTTTGTCGCGTTTTCAGGTGTCGCTTCTACGAATGCATCACCGTCCTTTTTAGCCAGTGGCAGTGCGCGAACTGAAGAAGTTTTGTAACCGATACCTGAGTAACCAATACCGTTCAAAGATGTAGAAACAGACTGTACAACAGACGCAGAACCCGGTTGTTCGTTTACGTTGTTTTTGAAGTCTCCTTTGCATAGAGCTTTTTCTTTGAAGTAACCGTAAGTACCAGATACAGAGTTACGACCGAACAGTTGGAAGCTCTTGTCTGCAAGAGTACCTTCTACGCCAACTTCACCCCAAGTAGAAACGTCTTTTTCGCTGCACTTGTTAGTAGAAGAGAAGATTGCATCAACCTGAGACATTGTCAGGCCTTTAACTGGGTTGTCTTTGTGTGCAAAAACAGCCAGGGCGTCAATCGCTACTGCTACAGCCGTAGGTTTGTAGCCATATTTCTTTTCAAACGCTTCGATCTCTTTGTCTTTCATTTTACGAGACATAGGACCCATGTTTGATGTGCCTTCAGTCAACGCTGGTGGCGCAGTTGAAGAGCCAGCAGCTTGGATCTGAACGTTTACGTTCGGGTACATGCGCTTGAACTCTTCAGCCCATAAAGTCATCAGGTTGGCAAGAGTATCAGAACCAACGCTTGATAAGTTACCAGAAACGCCAGATGCTTTTGTGTAAGTTGGTAGATTTGGATCCAGCAGATCTGATGCGCTTGCTGTCATGCAAGTGGCTGTTAGAGCAACTGCTGTAAATAACTTCTTCATCGGTTTCATTACTATCTCCGCGAGACCTTGGGTTTGTTTAACTTCGATGCTGTGCACTATAGGAGTGTTTTGTGACAGAAGTATGACAGTTTGGAAAAATGACAGAAAATTAAGATATTTGCACGCAGAGCCGCCGAAGGAAGGATTGTGCAATTGCACAACTCAAGATAAGCTTAATTCTTTTAATAGACTTTAGTATAAAAGATGTCTTCAAATAACCACAATAAGTGACTCTCTTCTTAAAATGAATGTTGAAAATAGCTCTGATTTACAGCCTACGGGTGAACTTACGTTAAAAATGCCAGCCACTCATGCATCAACGAATATGTTTGGTGATGTTTATGGCGGTTGGGTGTCCTCTCAAGCTGTGCTTGCCGCTGAAATGCGAGCGGGTGGTGAAACCGGTGGTCGAGTGGCAACGGTGTCTGTCGGCAGTATGGATTTCATGTCGCCTGTGTTAGTCGGCACGATACTTTGCTTCTATACTGATGTGATCGAGCTAGGAAATAGCTCAATTCGTATCAGGGTTGAGGTTTGGGGGCGTTGTCCAGATGGTCGTGCCTTACGAAAGATAACAGAAACAGAGAGTGTTCAGGTGGCTATCGATGCGGATGGTCATATCCGTCAATATGAATCACTCTAGGGTTGTTCATCACACTTAATTGTAGAGTAGATTAATTGATCGCTATTATCGCCGGTTTGATTGCAGTTGTTTGCCAATCTGTTTTTTATTTAGCAGTGCGAAGAGCGCAAGTACACCTGTTAATCCCTGGGCTTACACTGAACGCCCAAATGCACTGGCAAATAGGTTTTATTGTTTGGCCTATTGCGATTGTCTTTTGGCCGGAGAATATGCCGTTTGAAGCGCATCTCTATATGGTGGGCGCCTCCGCTTGTTATTGGGTAGCGCAAATCTGCCTATTTTCGGCACTCAAGCAGGCTTCCTCATCACAGGTAGCGCCCTTACTGGCGTTAAAACTTATGGTCGTCGGTATCGGTAGTGCCATTTTTCTGAACACACAGCTATCGGATGTGCAGTGGCAGGCGATAGTGTTAGCCACCGTTTCGGCGGTTTTTCTTTCAGTGGGGGCTCAGCGGCCGCCATTAACCGCAACCTTGCTGACGCTGGTGACGGTAACAATGTTCTCTTTGTCGGATATTAGTTTAGGGGCGATGATCAAAGCGACAGAAGTGCCTGATGTTATTGATAAAACCATCTTCGTTTTAAGTTATTCTTACGGCATCAATAGTCTATTTACTTTACCCGTACGACCTTGGCGCTTAGATAGAACGGCCGCGAAAGCTTGTATACCTTTGAGTGGTTTATGCATCCTCGCGATGATCTTCTTATTTACCTCCTTTGTTGTCGGTAGCATCGTTGTTGGGAATTTGATGCTTGCGACACGCGGCCTTATCTCGATTTTTGTGGTGTTAGCCTTATCGCGCTTTTTAGAAGCCGGTGTTGAACCTGCTGTATCTAGGAGTGTATGGGTGCGGCGCATTATTGCTGCAACAGGTATGTTGATCAGCGTAAGCTGGTATATATCGGGATAAAAAAGCCGCTATTACAGCGGCTCTAGTTTAGCAAAACCTAAGACAAGCCATTTTAACCCGACATCATCAAAGTTAATCTGGATGCGTGCTTTAGGGCCATTACCTTCGCAATTGATCACTAGACCTTCCCCAAAGATAGGGTGCTTTACGCGCTGACCCAAATGGATCTTAGGCGTATCGTCATCTTGCTGAACGGAGTCAAACATACCGCTCGATGAGCCGTAGCTCTGGCGGCTGGTAACCGGACGGCTGACCGTGGCGTTAAGTCGTACCTCTTCGAGTAGCTCTTCGGGTATCTCTTGGATAAAGCGCGATGGACGATTGAAGTTCTCCTGCCCATGCATACGTCGCGATTCAGCGTAGGTTATAAAGAGTTTCTTCATGGCGCGGGTGATCCCCACGTAGCAAAGTCGTCGTTCCTCTTCCATGCGCCCCGGTTCTTCCGCTGACATACTATGGGGGAAGAGTCCTTCCTCCATCCCAGCAAGGAAGACTAAAGGAAATTCGAGGCCTTTCGCTGAGTGCAGTGTCATCAGCTGGACACTATCTTGGTGATCAGCGGCTTGAGCTTCACCTGCATCGAGGGCAGCTTGATCAAGAAATGCTGCCAGCTCGGTGGTATTTTCTGCATCCGGAGTGACCTCCCATTGCGAGGTAAACTGCTTGGCAGCGTTGATCAGCTCTTCTAAGTTCTCAATACGTGACTGCGCTTTTTCGCCCTTCTCTTTTTTGTGGTGCTCGATCAGGCCGCTGAGTTGTATCGCGTGGTCGGTTTGCTCATGCAGTGCAGTGCCGGTGGTCTCAGTATCAATCTGGTTTATCAGATCTAAGAAGGCTTGCAGTGCACTTGCGGCACGCGCAGGTAATTTTTTATATTCTACGACTTCATTTGCCGCACGCCACATGCAGACATTTTCTGCCTTAGCATGCTCGCGAACGATTTCGATTGTCCGTGTGCCGATACCGCGGGTAGGCACGTTGATCACCCGTTCCATTGCCGTATCATCTTCTCGGTTCGAGACGAGGCGCAGATACGCTAAAGCGTTTTTAATCTCTAAACGATCATAGAAACGATGGCCACCGTAAATTTTATAGGGAACACCACTGCGGATCAGCGCTTCCTCTAATACACGGGATTGCGCGTTAGAACGATAGAGAATAGCTGATTCAGCACGCAGGTTACCCTCTTCGACCCACTTTTGAATCTGACCAACGATAAAGCGTGACTCATCCTGCTCATTGAAAGCAGAGTAAAGAGAGATTTTTTCGCCAGATTTACCTTCCGTCCATAACTCTTTACCCAACCGCCCTCGGTTATTCGCAATCACAGCGTTTGCTGCACTCAGAATAGTCTGCGTAGAGCGATAGTTTTGTTCGAGTTTGATCGTTTCAGCACCGGCGAAGTGCTCGGGAAGGTTTTGAATATTCTCGATGCGCGCGCCACGCCATCCGTAAATGGACTGGTCATCATCACCAACCGCCATCAGTTTCTTTTCATTGCCGCAGAGTAAGCGTAACCATGCATACTGAATCGCGTTGGTGTCTTGAAACTCATCAACCAATAAATATCTAAAGCGCTCTTGGTAATGGCGTAACAGAGCAGGGTTGTGATCACGTAGGAGTTCTAAACAGCGAAGCAGTAATTCACCGAAGTCGATCATGCCACCGCGATCGCAGGCTTCTTCGTAGGCTTCATACATGCGGATCATCATCTTGTCGTATGGATCTCCAGTACGTTCAAGATGTCGACTGCGTAGCCCTTCATCTTTTTGTGCGTTGATAAACCACTGGAACTGCCGCGCTGGCCAACGTGTTTCATCCAGTGCCATCTCTTTACATAGGCGCTTGATTAAACGGAGTTGGTCTTCACTATCCATAATCTGGAAGTTTTCTGTCAGTCCTGCATCGCGCCAGTGGGCACGTAAAATGCGATGGGCTAAACCGTGGAACGTACCCACCCACATGCCTTGAGGATTCACGCCGAGTAGCTCTTCGATGCGGCCACGCATCTCTTTGGCTGCTTTATTGGTAAAGGTTACTGCCATGATGGAGTAAGGCGAGATCCCTTCGGTTTGCACGAGCCAAGCAATCCGGTGGACGAGTACGCGTGTTTTGCCGGAACCTGCGCCCGCTAAAACCAAAAGATTTTGCACAGGTGCGGTGACCGCAGCACGTTGTGCGTCATTTAAACCATCAATTATTGCAGTAACATCCATTAGATCAGGTGTGTTCCTAGTCGATTATCAGTGAAGATTGCCGCAGGTTACTGCGGCAGCTGTGCAGGTGTAGCGATACGAGCAAGCAATATCTGTTTTAGCTCATTAGGATCTTTTATAACCATATTGCTGTTTTGACGACCTGCTTGAGTAATACCGTAGGCCGGAATCAGACGGGATAACCAGAAACGCATGGCGGCGGTGCGGGTCAGTTGAGGCCAAGCTTTATGCTCATCCTCAGTAAACGGCCGTTCCGCATGATAAGCGGATAACAACGCTTGTTCACGGATTGGATCGACGCTTCCATCAGGGCGCGTGCACCAGTCATTAGCGACAATCGCAAGATCAAATAACAAGAATGCAGTGGCTGCATTGTAAACATCGAGAATGGCAGAAACCTGATTGTTCTCGAATAGGGCATTGTCATGGAACAGGTCGCCATGCACGATACCCATCGGCAAACCCCAAGGTTGCTCGCGAAGTTCATCAAATAAGCGAACCTCTTGCATCAGCAGCTCACTGTCCTCTGCTGGCAATAAGCGTTGAATATTTTGGCTTTCTCTGCGCCACCAAAACACGCCACGATGTGCTTGCCTGCGCATATAAAACAGCTCTGCTGCAATATGAAATTTCGCCAAATGCGAGCCAATAGAGGCACAGTGTTCTGCGGTAAGCTGGTCACGGCTGATATGATGGCCACTAAATTTAGGCTGCAGTAAGGCTGGTCGGTTATGCAGCTTTTTCAGGGCAATGCCATTTCTATCCTGAAAAGGAGAGGGAACTGGAATGCCTCGTTGCGCCAACCACGTCGTGAGTTCAACAAAGAAAGGCATATCCTCCATGTTGAACTCTTCAAACAGAGTCAGCACATATTCTGACTGCTTATTGTCAGCAGCGAGGGTGACGAAATAGTTAGTATTTTCTATTCCACCGTCGATGCCCTTAAAAGAGACGAGCTGTCCCAAATCGAATTGAGACAGCAATATCTGCATATCGCTTTGAGTAAGTTTGGTATAGACAGCCACGATATTACCAGCGGAAGATAACCCATTTAGGGATTAACAACGTCGATTGTTCAACGCGCACCATTTTTCCATCAGCATTTGATGGCACTAGATAGTAGGGAGCACCAACAGCGGGAACCACTTTGATTTCTCTGATCTGGCCGTTAACGCTGTACTCGTAATAAGTGCTGTCTTGTTCATGATAGATACGAATATCCGGCTGTCCGTCTTCGGGATCACCCGGCAGACCTTCTGCAAACACTGGCGCGGTGAGCGATAAAGCCAGTGCCATTACTAAATGTTTAATCATTTTCCATTACCCATTGGTTTGGCGACGTCATATTTACTATGATTGTGAGCCTGTATACTTTCTCTGTAAAGCATCCAGGTTAACTTAACTCACGGATTACTCATGACTCAGCATCCTACACCTCTTATTTTAGTCGATGGCTCCTCTTATTTATACCGCGCATTTTTTGCTTCTCAACAGGCAGATCTAAGAACCCGAGACGGTTTGCCAAGTGGTGCGATTCGAGTAGTGACATCGATGTTGCGGAGTTTGATTAAGCAGTATCCAGAGAGCCGAATCGCGGTAATATTTGATGCGAAAGGCAAAACCTTTCGGGATGAGATCTATCCCGAGTATAAGTCGCACCGTCCACCGATGCCGGATGATCTGCGTGTGCAGATTGAGCCTATCCATAACATTATTCGTGCAATGGGGCTTCCATTGATTGTCGAAGAGGGGGTTGAGGCAGACGATGTGATCGGCACCATGGCGCGCCTTGCGAGTGCACAGCAGTGCGAAACCCTGATCTCAACCGGTGATAAGGATATGGCGCAGCTGGTGGATGAGCATGTAGCACTAATCAACACCATGACCAATACCTATATGGATGCCGAAGGTGTAAAAGAGAAGTACGGTATTCATCCGCATCTGGTAATCGATTTCCTAGCCTTGATGGGTGATAAGGTCGACAACATTCCGGGCGTACCGGGCGTGGGTGAAAAGACGGCACTAGCGCTATTACAGGGCATTGGCGGAATTGCCGAACTCTACGCCAATCTGGATGCTATCGCTGATCTTGAGTTTCGTGGCGCAAAAACCATGGCGAAAAAACTGCTAGAAAATAAAGAAGCCGCTGAGCTGTCTTACCTGCTAGCCACAATCAAAACGGATGTGCCGTTGGATTTTGAACTCAAGGATATTCCTCATCCCAAGGCAGATAAAGCCCGTTTGCTTGAGCTATTTACTCAGTATGAATTTAAAAGCTGGATAAAAGAGCTAGATGGCGATGCGAGCTTACCTAATAGCGAGGCTGCTGAAGCGGTAAGAGAAACGGTGGCGGTTATACCATCGGCGCCTCAATCAGTCTCCTATCATGTCATCACAGAGATGGCAGCGTTAGATCATTGGCTAGAGAAGCTGGCCAATGCTGAGTTGTTTGCGTTTGATACTGAAACGGATCGACTGGATTATATGGAAGCTGAGCTGGTGGGCATTTCTGTCGCTACTCAACTGGGCGAAGCTGCATATATCCCTTTAGCCCATGATTATGTGGGTGCGCCTGATCAATTAGATCGAGCTGAGGTTATCGCACAGCTTAAACCTCTATTAGAAAGTAACGAACACCAAAAAGTTGGTCAGCATATTAAGTTTGATATGAATGTGATGGCGCGATATGGCGTGCAGATGCAAGGTATCGCGTTTGATACCATGCTGGAGTCCTACGTACTCAACTCGACTGCGACTCGTCATGATATGGATAGTTTGGCGGATAAGTATTTAGGCGTTAAAACGGTCACTTTTGAAGATATTGCTGGTAAAGGTAAGAAGCAACTGACCTTTAACCAAATAGACCTAGAGCAGGCTGCACCCTACGCCGCCGAAGATGCTGATATTACCTTGAGGCTGCATCAGGCGTTGCATAAACAGTTAGCCGCAGTGCCGAGCTTACTGGCCGTGTTTGAAGCCATAGAGAAGCCGCTCATTCCTGTGCTGTCAAAAATCGAGCGTCATGGAGCTATGGTAGATGCCAATCTGTTAGGTCAGCAAAGCATCGAGATTGATAAGCGCCTCGGCGAGCTTGAGCGTGAAGCGCACGATATGGCTGGCAAAGTCTTTAACCTCGCATCAACCAAGCAACTGCAGGAGATCCTGTTCGATGAGCTGCAATTACCGGTGTTGAAGAAAACGCCTAAAGGCGTGCCATCAACAGCAGAAGAGGTATTACAAGAGCTTGCACTGGATTACCCATTACCTAAGTTGCTGTTAGAACATCGCAGCTTGAGCAAATTGAAGTCGACCTACACCGATAAGCTGCCCTTGATGATCAATGGTCGTACGGGGCGTATTCATACCTCTTATCATCAAGCCGTCACGGCCACCGGTCGGCTGTCATCGACAGACCCGAATTTGCAAAACATTCCCATCCGAACGTTAGAGGGGCGCCGAGTAAGGCAGGCGTTTGTCGCACCGCAGGGATATACGCTGGTAGCTGCCGACTATTCACAAATTGAACTGCGTATTATGGCGCACCTGTCGGGTGATGAAGGGTTGTTAAAGGCATTCTCTCAAGGGGAAGATATCCATAAAGCCACCGCATCCGAAGTGTTCAAAACGCCGATTGATCAGGTGACAACCGAGCAGCGGCGTAGTGCCAAAGCCATCAACTTTGGTTTGATTTACGGTATGTCAGCATTTGGGCTAGCTAAACAGTTAGGGATTGCTCGAAATGATGCTAAACAGTATATCGAACACTATTTCGCCACCTATCCGGGTGTGCAGCACTATATGGAAGATATTCGTGAGAAGGCTCGTTCACAGGGATATGTAGAGACGGTGTTTGGGCGTCGTCTCTATTTGCCTGCTATTAATGCAAGCAATGCCATACAGCGACAGGCCGCAGAACGAACCGCGATTAACGCACCGATGCAAGGAACTGCTGCGGATATTATTAAGCGCGCCATGATCGATGTGGATGCGTGGTTACCTACTAGCGGTTTTGATGCCAGCATGATCATGCAGGTACATGATGAACTGGTATTTGAAGTGAAGCATGAGCACGTTGCTGAATTCAAAGCGGCAGTGGTGATCAAGATGCAGCAGGCCGCAGAACTTGCTGTACCTTTAATCGTTGAAGCAGGCAGTGGCGCTAATTGGGATGAAGCGCATTAAAAAAATTTTAAAAAGTTGGGAACTTATTCAGTTGCGTATCAGTCAATAGATATACACATCATTTAAGTTCCCCAAACTTTGTTCATGTTGTACTGATGTGTAGGTTGTTGCAGGATGCGTTAGTCCCAGATCAAGGCCTACCCCCTTCAGGCTAGATCTGGGACTTGTTTTATGCAGCAGTCGTTACTCTTCCTTAGTACCTTCTTCTAATGCTGTTTCTTCTTCTGCTGCTGGTAGCATCCAGCTATCTAAGCGCAGGCTGAGCTCATCAATACCGCTACGTTTAAGTGCAGAAAATGCCTGAACACTGACTAATCCACCTAATAGCGCTTTTAGCTCTTTACGAATCTTAAGCACGGTTGCTTGCATTGGCCCTTTCTTGAGTTTGTCTGATTTTGTCAGAATGACATGTAGCGGTACTTGGGTAGATTGGCACCAATCGACCATCATATGGTCAAACTCTTTCATCGGATGACGGATATCCATCACCAGTACAACGCCCTTTAGACATTCCCGTTGTTGCAAGTATTGATCGAGATGTTTTTGCCAGTGCTCTTTCATGGCCACAGGTACTTTGGCATAGCCGTAACCAGGTAGGTCAACGAGTCGGCAGTTCTCAATATTCAGATCAAAAAAATTGATCAACTGTGTTCGGCCGGGTGTTTTTGATGTGCGCGCGAGCTTCGTATTGTGCGTGAGTGCATTAATGGCACTGGATTTACCGGCGTTAGATCTGCCAGCAAAAGCGACCTCTGCACCAATATCTTCTGGGCATTGACTGAGCTTACTCGCACTAATGAGAAAGCGAGCAGCGTTATAATGGAGCTTTTTTTGATTGACAGACATAGACTTTAGGTTACCGATAAGGGGTGAAACCACATTAACCGTTCCAGTTTGTGTGGATATTAAGTTATAATGCCGCCAAATTTTACCCGTGAATAGAGTATAGCTCTAGTATCTGGGGATAATAAGGTTCCGGTTTGTGTTGATTTCGCTTAGAGTTCAACTCAAACATCCATTTACTGAATGACAAGAGTCTGGGTTAATCATGAACAAACTACTGATCAGCTTACTGTTAACCTTAGGTGTAACGGGTATGGCTAATGCGGCTGGTGATGCAGCTGCTGGACAAGGAAAAACGGCAGTATGTGGCGCGTGCCACGGTGCTGACGGCAATAGCGCCATTGCAAACTTCCCAAAATTAGCTGGCCAAGGCAGTGAGTATTTGGTTAAGCAATTACACGATATCAAAGAAGGCAAGCGCCAAGTAGTTGAAATGACAGGTTTGCTTACTAATTTAAGCGACCAAGATTTAGAAGATATCGCTGCATTCTATGCAAGCAAGAAAGTTCAAGGCGGCCAAGTAGCTAAAGATCAGCTTGAACTAGGTCAACAAATTTACCGTGCGGGTTTAGCTGATAAAGGCGTCCCAGCATGTACAGCGTGTCATGGCGCGAATGGCCAAGGCGTATCGTCTGCTGCTTTCCCTTCGTTGAGTGGTCAGCATGCGGCTTATGCTGAAAAACAACTGACAAACTTCCGTGTTGGTGCGCGTGATAATGATCCGCAAGCAATGATGCGTGATATCGCCGCTAAACTGAGCGACGTTGAGATCAAAGCAGTTTCTAGCTACGTTCAAGGCTTGTATTAATCCACACGCTTGATGAAAAGGCAGCTAAGGCTGCCTTTTTTGTTGCCTGCTGAACCCTTTTTTGTTGTTATTGTCTTAATTTAGAACCCAACGCTATTTTGGAGATTATTTATGTTTAAGGCTGTTTTATCAGTCCTGCTGCTGCTGGGCTTAAGTTTTAATTCGCAAGCCGCTGATTACGAAGCAGGTAAGCAGTATATTGAATTACCCGCTGCAGTCAGAACCGCTGATGCGAGCAAGGTTGAAGTGGTCGAGATGTTTGGTTATCCGTGCCCTCACTGTAATAGTTTTGAGCCTATGTTAGCTGCATGGCATAAAAAGCAAGATGTGGGCGTTGATTTTCAGCGTGTTCCCGTTGTCTTTGGTCGAAGCTGGGAGCCGATGGCGCGTGCTTATTACACAGCTGAGTTATTAAACGCAGTGGATAAAACACATCAAGGTATGTTCGATGCAATCCATCTACATAAAAAGCGTTTTACTAACCTAGAGTCTCTAGCTAACTACTATGCAGAAATGGGTGTAGATCCGGCTCAGTTTGAGAAAACCTATAACTCGTTTGCCGTGAATATGAAGATGAACCAAGGCGAATCCAAGTTGCGTAGCTATCAGGTAGATGGTGTGCCAACGCTCATCGTCAATGGTAAATACCGAGTGACAGCGAGCACCGCGGGTGGCCATAAAGAGATGCTCGAGGTAGTTGATTATCTGATCAGCAAAGAAAAAGCGGCGGCTAAATAAAGCTGTCCATGTCGTTTTATCTGAGCCGCTTTTGAGCGGCTTTTTTAGTTTAATTTTACCTGAGTTGTTTAGTTGCTAAAGTTTCGACTAACATTAGTTAATCAGCTATTCGCCATTTATGAGGCCGATTGTGAGTCAGGATCAAAACGACTGGAAAAGGAAGTACAAAGAGGTAGCGCTTGAGCTCGAAAAGCTAGAGAAAAGTCAAAACTCTGAACAGCTCAGGCTTGTGCTTTCACACCTTACTTTAGGGTTGCAGGGCAAAACGCCGGAATTAGATGCCGATTTATCTCAATTACGAACAGCTTTGGGGCACAGCTCACAATTACATATCCCCAAGAAGCTCGTCACTAACGTTGAAAAGCAGATAAGAAAGCTTGATCAAAATCGAGAACAAACAACCAAAGCCTTGATAGCAGCCTTAACGGATTGGGTTCGGCAGTTAAAAAAATATATCAAACGAAACTCGGCCTCTAGTGATGATTTGCTCGTGCTTGAGCGTCAATTAACCGATTCCGCGGAAAAACCCTACCAGCTTCCCCCCTTTATTGCGCAGCTAGTGGTTATTCAGGAGTCTGTGTTCAGTGCAGATGTAGATGTAGATGTAGATGTAGATGTAGATGTAGAGTCTCTACCTCAGCCGACAGCCGCAGCGGAAAAGACAAAGCCGGTGTCCGCTGAGTTTGATTTAGCGGGCATCAGCAATGAATTGATCCAGCTAATCGGTGTGCTCAATCTTACAAAAGATGGTCGCGTTCATGCAATTGATCTGATTCGCCGACTTGAGCAAGGCATCCACGTTGATGAGCTGCTCGGCATCATCATTAAAGTTGTGGAATTGGCACAACTTGCTGCTAGTACCTCAAATGAAGACTTTGAAAACTACCTGATAAACCTCAATGCCCAATTGTTAGAAGTGCAAAGTTTTCTTCAAGATAGCCATAAAGAGCAACATGTTGCAGGAAAAGCTCATCGACAGTTAGATCTGCAAGTCAGGCATGATGTCGGAAGAATTCATAAGGTGGTTGATGAGTCTGATGATTTAAGTGAGCTTAAGTTATCTGTATCTGAGCAACTTAGCGGCATTGTGAGAGCGATGGATGAGTTTAAGCGCAGTGAAGAGGCGCGAGATGAGCGATTACAAAAACGCTATGACGCACTTATCCAACATGTGGCTGATATGGAGGAGGAAAGTAAGCGAGTTAAGGCACATATGGAAGAGGAGCGCTTAAAAGCCAGAACCGACTCTCTGACCGGTTTACCGAATAGAGCTGCTTATGATGAGCATTTGCGCAAAGAGTTTGAGCGCTGGAATCGATATAAACAAGGTTTTTCAGTCGTTGTTGGTGATCTTGATCTATTCAAGCGTATAAACGATAACTATGGTCACTTAGCCGGTGACAAAGTATTGCGTCTAGTGGCACGCGTCTTATCTAGGAATATGCGAGCCTCTGATTTTATCTCTCGATTTGGTGGCGAGGAGTTTGTCATTCTCATGCCTTCGACCCAAGCGGATGAAGGGTTGAAGGCGATCGATAAGTTGCGAGAGGTGATCAGTAAGAGTCCGTTTAATTTCAGAGGCGAACCCGTCACGATTACTATGTCTTTCGGTATTACTGATACAAAAGAGGGTGAT
This sequence comes from Neptunomonas sp., assembly GCA_036804365.1. Classification (GTDB taxonomy): domain Bacteria; phylum Pseudomonadota; class Gammaproteobacteria; order Pseudomonadales; family Balneatricaceae; genus Neptunomonas. Next base: position 17,216 of record DAIRSP010000032.1, read on the forward strand.
ACTCCAGAGACGCTGTTTGAACGTGCGGATGCCGCGCTTTACAAGGCGAAACAAATGGGGCGAAATCGAGTTTGTATTGGCTAAGACTTTACCTAGCAAGCGGGAAAGGGCACACTTGTGGCCGCTAATTGAGCTGTCATTGTTATAGGATTATTGCGGTGCGACGCCTTTCCCGATCTATCAAAATTGCCCACACCTTTGTTCGATACCGTTTAGATACTTTTTTTGACGAGCTGCCTCTGCCTTGGTACCTCCGAGTGCTGCTTATATTAATGCCTTGGCGCTATCTGATAAAAGCGACGGAGCCGCGAGGCGTTAGATTACGCTTGGCACTGGAGTCACTAGGCCCCGTATTTATCAAATTTGGACAGATGCTCTCGACACGGCGTGATTTATTGCCGGATGATATCGCTAATGAACTCAAACGATTACAAGATAATGTGCCGCCTTTTTCTGGAGTGTTGGCACGCGAAATGATCGAAAAGGCACTCGGCAAACCGGTGGGTGATCTCTTTCATTCCTTTGACGTAGAGCCGATGGCCTCCGCTTCAGTCGCGCAGGTACACAGTGCCGTTCTATTTGATAACAGTGACGTTGTTGTCAAAGTGATACGCCCCGGTATCGAAAAAACCATTCGCAAAGATATTGCACTGCTTTATACACTGGCTCGACTGGTTCATGCCGCTTGGGAAGATGGGCGTAGACTGCGTCCCGTTGAAGTGGTGGCTGAATATGAGCAAACACTCTTAGATGAATTAGATTTGCGTAAAGAAGCCGCAAATGGCTCGCAGCTAAGACGCAACTTTGAGCATTCCGCTATCTTATATGTACCTGAAATCTATTGGGATTTAACGCGTCGTAATGTATTAGTGATGGAGCGTATTCACGGCATCCCTGTTGCTGAAGTCGATCAGTTGATCGCTCAAAATACCAATATGCAGGCGCTAGCCGAACGGGGTGTTGAGATCTTCTTTACGCAAGTATTTAGAGACAGCTTCTTCCATGCGGATATGCACCCAGGGAATATCTTTGTCTCCCGCAACAACCCCCAACAACCACAATATATAGCGGTAGATTTCGGCATCATAGGTTCATTAACTGCAGAAGATCAAAGTTATTTAGCGCGCAATTTCCTCGCCTTCTTTACACGAGACTATCGTCAAGTTGCACAGTTGCATATTGATTCGGGCTGGGTCCCTGCAAACACGAATGTCACCGCATTCGAAACGGCGATTCGCAGTGTGTGCGAGCCTATTTTTAATAAGCCCTTGAAAGATATCTCATTCGGTCAGGTACTGTTAGGCCTGTTCCAAACAGCAAGGCGCTTCCATATGGAGGTTCAGCCACAGCTAGTTCTGCTACAGAAAACGTTGCTGAATATCGAGGGCTTAGGTCGTCAGTTGTATCCGGATCTAGACCTTTGGAAAACGGGTAAACCTTTTCTTGAATCTTGGATGAAAGAGCGTGTCGGCCCTAAAGCCGCGTATAAAGCGATCAAGCAACAAGCGCCCGATTGGTTAGAGAAGATGCCCCAGTTGCCGCAATTGGTGTTTGATTCTCTGCATCAAATAAAAATGCAGCAAGCGAACGCCGTTACCCAAGAGCGCCAAGTACAAGAACGCAGACTAAACCACCTTAAGCGGCAAAAAAGACAACATATATTCATCTTGGCTGCCCTGCTTGCCGCTGCGTGGGTCGGTACTGATGGCTCAAGAGCGATGCTAGAAAGCGTTAGTTTGTCGGGATGGTTACTCGCGGGTGTTGCTGTCTATCTATATAGTAAAACCGTAAATTGAGTATTTTCTGGGATGGAGATGCTTAAATCTATCCGGTATGCTTGCGAATAATTTTTTGTAACAGATGATAAAAAATGACTGAACAGTGGTTACAACAGATCAAGTGGGATGAGAAAGGCTTAGTGCCGGCCATCGCTCAAGATTATAAGACAGGCCGGATTTTGATGGTGGCTTGGATGAACGCTGAGTCTTTGCAATTGACTGTTAATGAGCAGCGAGCCATCTATTGGTCAAGATCGCGTGGCAAGTTATGGCGCAAAGGCGAAGAGTCGGGTCACGTGCAGGTGCTGCACGAGCTGCGTTTAGATTGTGATAATGATGTTATTTTGCTGCAAGTCGAACAAAAAGGCGGGATTGCTTGTCATACTGGAAGAGAGAGTTGTTTTTACAGTGTGTTACAAGAGGGTGCTTGGGTTCCTGTGGATCAAGTCATTAAAAATCCTGATGAAATATATAAATAAGGCCCTTGTATGAACGACGTTTTGTCACAATTAAGTGAAGTATTGGAAGCGCGTAAAGCCGCTTCACCGGATAGTTCTTATGTATCTAGCCTACATGCGAAAGGTTTGAACAAAATCCTTGAGAAGGTAGGCGAAGAGGCTTTCGAAACAGTTATAGCAGCGAAAGATGCTAAAGTATCTGGGGATAATAGCGACTTGATCTATGAAACTGCAGATTTATGGTTCCATAGTTTAGTGATGTTGTCTCATCTAGGGGAAAAGCCCCAAGCCGTTTTAGATGAGTTGGCTCGACGTTTCGACTTATCTGGTCTTGAAGAAAAGGCCGCTCGTACAAAGTAAGCGTCGGTCTTATTCTAAGTAAGATAATAAAAATAGTAGTTAATCAGAGGAATATAAGATGGGTCTTGGTGGAATTAGTATTTGGCAGTTGGTTATTGTCCTAGGCATTATTGTATTGCTGTTTGGAACTAAAAAGTTGCGTAACATCGGCGGTGATTTGGGCAGTGCGGTCAAAGGCTTCAAAAAGGCGATGAAAGAAGAGCCTGAAGATGCTAAAAAAATTGAAAACAAAGATGCTGAGTTCGCAGAACCTGAAGCTGCTGCAAAAAAAGAACAGTCACCTGAAAACAAATAATCGGACAACCCTCCATGTTTGATATTGGTTTTGGTGAGCTGCTGCTTATTGCAGTGGTCGCATTAGTCGTCTTAGGGCCAGAAAAGCTCCCTACCGCAGTTAGGGCGCTAGGGCTGTGGCTAGGGCGCGCCAAGCGTGCTGTTAGCAGCATTCAAAGTGAAATATCTGAAGAGCTTCGGCTTGATGAACTGCGCCGCACAACTGCAATTAAGAAAGAAGAGCTTGATAAAGAGCTCAGCGAAATGAAGCAGCCATTTGGCAAGGCATTCACGGAAGACTCGCCCATGTCACAAACGGCAACCACCCCTGCACCTGCGCCTGATATCTCTCAAGATGCAGATCTAGCTGAAAAAAATAACAAATGAGCCACTCTAAAGACCAAGCACCCGAGCAAGAGCAAACACTGGTCTCTCATCTCGTAGAGTTACGCCAGCGTATTATGCGAATGCTCATCATTGTATTTGTCGTATTTCTGTCATTATTTTATTTTGCTAACGACCTGTACGAATATTTATCAGCTCCGCTAACAGCGCTGTTACCTCCAGGTACCAGCATGATAGCAACGGATGTCACATCGCCTTTCTTTGCACCGTTTAAGCTGACCATGGTATTGGCTATTTTTATCGCAGTTCCGTTTATTCTCCATCAGATCTGGGGTTTTATCGCACCGGGCCTTTACACTCATGAAAAAAGGCTCGCGGTTCCGTTGCTTGTATCGAGTATATTTCTATTCTATGCGGGTATAGCGTTTGCCTACTTTGTTGTATTCCCTCTATTGTTTGGCTTTTTCACCAGTGTAGGACCGGAAAACGTCGCGGTAATGACCGATATCAGCAGTTATCTAGACTTTGTCTTAAAGCTGTTTTTTGCGTTCGGTATTGTTTTTGAAATACCTATTGCGACCTTGCTGTTAATCTGGACAGGCGCAACGACTGCAAAAGACCTAGCGAGTAAGCGTGCTTATGTGATCGTTGTCTGCTTTGTAGTTGGTATGTTGCTCACACCACCGGATGTCATCTCTCAAAGTTTATTAGCGATACCTATGTGGCTGCTATTTGAGCTAGGGATATTTCTTTCTCGCTTTGTTGTAAAGAAAGAGGAAGAGAATGGCGAAGAGTTGGATGACGAATTGGAAGAAGCAATCAGCGAAGAATCACAGAATCGTCCCCAGTCATAAGCAAGAAAGAGTTAAAAAACGCCCGGAAGGGCGTTTTTTGGTTTTATGCCTAAAAAAATGAATTAATTAAGACAAAAGTATTGACTCTAAATCAGGTGTCTGTAGAATGCGCACCTCTTCACACAGTGA
>DAIRSP010000033.1:0-20669 GCA_036804365.1 Neptunomonas sp.
ATCTAAAAATGCTGAACCTGCACTGACACCTGATGATTGGGGTTTTTTAATACTCATACAGTGGCTTCATCTTTATCTAGGCTAAGGATAAGGGATTGATAGTCAGTATTCAGCGACGCGAGCGTTTCAAGTAAATAGGCTGTTGAGTTAGCCATAGCATCTTTAGTGCTGCTATTTTTTTCAATTTTCAACATCTCTTTATAGATGGGAATGATTGCATTAATCGCTTTACGAGAGGGCTTGCGTCGAACTGAATAGTAGCCTCGCAGTTGGCCTCTTGTGTCATAGTCTGGGGTGACATTAGCGAAAACCCAGTAATAACTCCCATCTTTGCACATGTTTTTTACATATCCAAAAAACTCCTGTCCACCCTGAAGGGTATCCCATAGGAGCTTAAATGCCCCGCGGGGCATATCAGGATGTCGGATAATATTATGTTGGATACCAAGAAGCTCTGGCTCTGAATAGCCGGCTATCGTCATAAAGGTACGGTTAACGTAAGTTATAATTCCCTTTGTGTCAGTCTTGCTGACAATAAACTCATCATCGGTCAGCGAGACTTCATGATCTATTGGGATAATTTTGGGCTTCATTAACAACTCACTATGAAGGCTTAACTAAGAAAGTTTTGTATTAATATTCGAATATGAATTTAAGGTTAATCTTAGCAGATATAAGATAATCTGCATGAATTTAGGAATAAATGATGACGGGTAGCAGGGTAATGGAGCATTTTTTATTGTTAGGCACAGAGGGGTGCCATCTTTGTGATCAAGCTGAAGCGATTCTTGTCGCTGGATTAAACCCACAAGTACACTCTTTAGATGCTATGGATATCGCGTATGATGACCTCATGTTAGAAAAATACGGTGAGCGTATTCCTGTGCTGTTACATGAGGTTTCTGGATCGGAACTCTACTGGCCATTCAATGAAGCTGAGCTGATTGCTTTTATAGAACGGTGTAAATAAAGAGGCACACTACAGTAAAAGCGGGTCTTTCACTTTTACTGTAGTTGCTGTGGATGTTACAGCGCAGACTGGCGAACTTTAGGTAAGTTGAATGCCAGCATTGCAGCTTCCGCATCACTCAGTAATTTCGCAGGTCTTGAAGCCATAATGTCGTAAATGACACTGAACGCGAGTACGTTTTGTACGTAGTTTCGAGTTTCATCAAAAGGAATGGTTTCAATCCAAACATCGATAGGCAAATGGCCACGTTCACGAATCCAGCTTTTTACTCGACCTGGCCCAGCGTTATAGGCTGCGGTTGCGTATACACGGTTACCTTCGAAGGTATTTTGCATATCAGCCAAATAGGCGGTTCCAAGTGAAATGTTTATCCGCGGCGTAAAAAGTTCGTTAGGGTGTTTATAATTTACATTAAAGCGTTTAGCCGTATGTTTTGCCGTTGCCGGCATTAACTGCATTAAACCACGAGCCCCTACACGTGAGCGCGCTTCTTGAAAGAACGCGCTTTCTTGGCGAGCAATTGCGATCGCCCAAGTTTGATAAATACCACGCTCTTTGGTTAGTTCGGCGAACAAGGCATCATGTGGATTTGGGAAACGGATATCTAAATCATTCCATGCTTTGAGTTTAGAGGCGCTTCTAATGGCTTGATCATACCAACCCCAGTCACTGGCGATATGTGCAGCGGCCAATTGATCTTCAGTAGAAAGTACTTTGGACAGATGGTTCCATTCCACTCTTGCTGCGTACAGGTAATCTAGCGCACGCAACTCAGCGATACGTTTCATTGCCGGCAATTGCTTAATGCGACTTTTTTGCGCTTCTGTTACGCCCGAAGGCTTATGGTTTAAATAAAAGGGGTCGTGGGTGATTTCTGACGCTAAGAACCCATAAAAGCTACGCTCTTTGACAACTTGAGAGTAATCAGCTTTATAGCCTACTGGATCAATCTTACGCTTAACCGTCTCACGCCAGTATGTCCAACGGTCATCGTTTTGAACGCCTGCAGGTAGCCGACTCATTAGGCTAAGGGCTCTTTCCCAATTTTGATTTGCTAGTTCTAAGCGAATATGCCACTCGGTCAGTGTGGTGATAGCAAAGTTCGGGTCTAAATTTTGAAGCATCTGCTCGGCGTTATCACGAAACCCTTTCGCATAGCGGAGGCCAAAATACTCAGTCAGTTTGTTTGCATCATCGGTATTGGTTAGCAGGCTGGGTCTGATTTTAATCCATAATTTGGCAGCAGAATCGAGATCCTGTCGAGCCATTTGTCGTAAAGCATTTAGAGCTATGATGCCGTGATGCGGATTATTAGATTGAAGGCGCTGGGACTCTTCAATAAGGTTTGGGTTCTTCTGTGCAGCCCAAAAAAACTCAATATCAGCCTTATCACTCGGCGCTGTAATGAAACGCTCAACGTATTGAGCTAAATCGTAATTTTTCTCTTCAACGGCATTCCAAAAACGTTGGTTTGCCAGTTCAGCACTCGGATTGCCCGCTTTCATCCATTCGTCAAACAGTGGATCGCAAGCTTTATCCTGTGAGTGGCCTTGTACCCAAAAACTTTTAGCTTTTTCTAAAGCTATCTGTACCTTGCCGGTTTGATATTCAGACCAAGCAAGGGCGCATTGATAGCGGTTACTTGAGATAGGCATCTGCTCATAGGCTTTAATGAAAAGAGCAGGTTGATTATTGACCAACATCTGATTGAGACGACTGATCTGTACGTCATCAGCAAACGGTGAATTCTGGTATTGCTTGATAAAACGAACCACTTTTTCATCTTCAATAGTGGCGATATTTTGCTGAATCTGACGGACCTGTAAATAGGGAACGAGCGGGTAGTTTTTTAGTTTAGCTGTTAACTTGTCGGCTAAGGCAAAGTCATTTTTTTCAAATGCAGCTTTGGCATCTAAGTAGATTGCTCTTTCTTGGCTGAGAGAGGCCGCAGTCGCTGACTGCGTTAAAAGATTTAAAGAGAATCCGATAACTAACAGGGACAGTAATGGTTTTTTTCGGATAAGCATGGCGTTAATTCAGCCTGTGGTAAATAAGTTAGTAAAATTGTGTAAAACAGCAAGGGGTAGAAATGTTATACAGCGAATCAATTCATATTAAATCATAAACGCGAACTATACATCGGTTTTAGAGGGAAATAATTACTGACTTAAGGCGAGCTGATGTCAGTCTCTACGGGGTAATTATCAGGTGTATACAGCCAACTAATTCCGCTAGAATACGCACTAATTTTTTATTCCAAGAGATCACTATGCCCCTCATTAGACTTGATAAAGCCTCCGTTGCTTTTGGTTCGCGTCCGTTAATGGCCGATGTTGATTTAAATATTGAACCTGGCGAACGCATTGGTCTAGTGGGCCTGAATGGGGCAGGCAAATCAACCTTGATGAAGGTGATTAATGGTCAAGTGCATCTAGACAATGGTGAGTTATGGATTGACCCCTCTTGCCGTATCGCTGAACTAGCCCAGGCATTACCCGCAGCTGATGAGCGAAAGGTTTGGGATGTCGTGGCAAATGGTATTCAAGATGTCGTTGATTTGCGTGCTCGCTATGATGAGTTGTCGTCTAGAACAGACGATGCAGCTTTTAGCGAGATGGAGCATTTACAGCACGAATTAGAATCAAAAGATGGCTGGATGTTGGAGCAACGAGTCGAACGTGTTCTGACTAAGTTAAAGCTTGATGGTGAGGTTCTTATGTCCTCATTATCAGGTGGTTGGCGTCGCCGCGCTGCATTAGGTGCAGCTTTGGTTCAGGATCCTGAACTTCTATTGTTGGATGAGCCGACTAACCATTTGGATATCGAAACCATCGAGTGGCTTGAGAATCAGCTGTTAGATTTTAAAGGCGGGGTTTTATTTGTATCACATGATCGTGCATTAGTTGATCATCTAGCTACCCGTATTATTGAACTAGATCGTGGTCGTTTAACCTCGTTTCCTGGTAATTACACTGCCTATACTGAACAAAAGCAAATTTTACTGGAGCAAGAGGAGCGGCATAACGCGCTATTTGATAAGCGTCTAGCCCAAGAAGAGGTATGGATTCGTCAAGGCATTAAAGCTAGACGCACCCGCAATGAAGGTCGCGTCAGAGCTTTACAAGCGTTACGTCGTGAACGTTCAGATCGGTTAAGCCGACAAGGTAAAGCAAACTTTAACCTTGAAGAGGCACAACGCTCTGGAAAGCTCGTTGCTGAATTAGATAATGTGAGCATCAAGTTTGCCGGTGAGCCAGTTATTCAAAACTTAACGGCAAGCGTGCAACGTGGCGATCGAATCGGCCTAATAGGACCTAACGGTGCGGGTAAAAGTACCCTGCTAAAACTGATATTAGGGGAATTACAGCCTGATGCTGGTACGGTCACCCGAGGCACCAAGTTGGAAGTGGCCTATTTCGATCAGTTACGTGGTCAGCTAAATCCCGATAAAACAGTTATTGATAATATCTCTGAAGGTCGGGATTTTATCGAAATCAATGGTCAACGCCGGCATATTATCGCCTATTTACAAGACTTCTTATTTGCACCTGAACGCGCTAGAACGCCTGTTAGAGCACTCTCCGGTGGTGAGTGTAATCGTGTTCTATTGGCTAAACTTTTTAGTCAACCGGCTAACCTATTGGTACTCGATGAGCCGACCAATGATCTGGATGTAGAAACGCTCGAGCTCCTTGAAGAGATTTTGATCGATTATAAAGGAACGGTATTGCTCGTTAGCCATGACCGTGCTTTCCTAGATAACGTGGTAACCAGTTCATTTGTTTTTGAGGGACAAGGGCAGGTATCCAGCTATATAGGGGGATATCAGGATTGGCTGCGTCAACGTCCTTCCGTTGCAAAAATTAAAACTCAGGTTAAACCAGCGCCCAGTAAACCGGCTACGTTAGCCGAACAGAAAAAGAGTGCGCCAAAACTGAGCTATAAACTCCAGCGTGAACTTGAGCAACTACCAGGCATGCTAGAAGTGGAAGAGCGTAAACTAGAAGCACTTCAAGCAGAGGTGGGTTCTGCTGCCTTTTATGAGCAGGATCATGCGGTTGTTACAAAAAAGCTTGCCCTCCTGACAGAGCAGGAAAGCAAGGTTGAAACCCTTATGGAGCGCTGGGTTGAACTAGAAGCTATGTAATTAGTCTTCTTGCGCGTAGACGCGAATAGCGAGAACATCACAAGGAGCGCCATGAAGAACGCTATTCGCAGTTGAGCCAAGCAATAATGCTAATCCATGACGACCATGACTGCCGACAACAATGAGGTCGCATTCCTTCTCAGAAGCGATGCGATGAATTTCGGTTTCCGTATGGCCACTCACAACTTGCTGTGATTCAGTTGGATAAGCAAGCTTCTCAGCAAAAGCTTTGAGTTTAGTACGAGCATGCTCATCGAGTTGATCTTGTACTGTGGTGAGATCCATAGGAACATCTCCACCATAAGCAAAGCTTAAAGGCTCGATCACATGAAGCAATGTCACCGTTGCTTGATTGTTTTTAGCAATAGTGCGAGTTTTCTCGATGAGCTGATCGGACTCTTCTGAAAGGTCGACGGCTAATAATATTTTAGAGTAAACACCCATATTGATGATCCTTACTGTGGTGGATTTATTTCAGTCTAGCATACAGTAAGCTTAGCAAATCATGATAGCGGTCAACGAGGAAGTAACAGAGTGAAAATATTTATAATCGTATTTATAGTCCTATCTTTGCTAGGTTCTGCGATGTGGATGATGCCAACCCAGCGCGAAAAGTTTCAAGCAAAACTGCGCCTTAAAGCCAAAGCTGAGGGTTTCTATGTTCAGCTAGTTCGTCTGAAAGCGCCTAGGGCGCAAGGTGAAATGGAAGAGGAGAGTAGCAATGTTATGGCCTATCGGCTAGTGCGAAATACCCATAATCGTAACGTATCTGAGGAGATAAAACCTTGGCAGATTTTTCGTTTAAAAGCGGTTGCCAATGAAGGATTACCTGATGATTGGTGTTGGAAGCAGGGGGAGCGTGCGCTTAATCAAGCGCAGTTAGCTGTCTTGAGTCGCGTCATCGAACAGTTGCCAATGGATGTCGTAGCGCTAGAGTCTACCCCCGTTACGGTAACCGCCTATTGGAAAGAGAATAGTGGTGAGGAACAGTTAGCGGTTATAAAAGGGGCGCTAGCTCAACTTCTTCAGGAGAATGTTTGATGACATCGGCTCAAAAACCTCATCTTACTCCAGGTAGATACCGACATTACAAGGGAAATGAGTATCAAGTAATCGACCTTGTGCGTCATTCAGAAACAGAAGAATGGTTGGTGCTATACCGACCTCTCTATGGTGCTGGCGACTTATGGATACGGCCTTACGCTATGTTTTTTGAAGATGTTAATTTGTCGGATGGCAGACAAGTCCCTCGTTTCGAATTGTGTTGTTAAAGGGACATTTGGGAAGCGGCGCCCGAAGTTGTTGGTTTTGTGTTATACTGTACGGCCAATAAATAGAGGAAACTTGTTATGGCCGCTAAACCGAAAAAATCAGCTGCAGTAGAAACTCATGAATCTATTGCTGCACAGACAGCGGCTTTTTTAAAAGCTGGTGGTGAAATTCAACAGGTAGCTACGGGTGTAACAGGTTATCAAAAATTGGCAGGACCACGTCAAATTGTACTGGGTAGCCCTTCTGATAAGCGCGCGTAACCTACCTGACGATGGCTGTCAAAAGGCAGCCAGTCTTTACGCTGAGAGTAAAAACTGGCTCTAGAGTTTAAATAACGCCGCGACGCTCTTGATCGCGCTCGATCGATTCGAAAAGTGCTTGGAAATTTCCCTCACCAAAACCTAAATTTTCTTTTCTCTGAATTAGTTCGATGAAAATTGGACCAAACAGGTTCTTAGTGAAAATCTGCAATAAATAACCGTCATTATCGCCATCGACTAACACTTGGTGCTGCTTTATTTTGCTATGGTCTTCGGTAACATGGGGAACACGTTTAAAGACCTCATCATAATAGTCGTCATGGATATCCAGCGTATCGATCACGTTGCGATCAAGTTGATCCAGTGAGGCTAATAGGTCGTCAGAGCGAAAAGCGATGTGCTGTACGCCTGGGCCATTGTACATATCTAAATATTCATCTATTTGATTGTTGTTATCATCTTTGCCTTCGTTGATTGGAATGCAAAAACTGCCATCTGGTGAGCGTAGGGCGTAGGATAGAAGTGCTGTCTTTTGACCCTTAATATCGAAATATCGTACCTCTTCAAAGCCAAAAATATCTTTGTAAAAGTTTGCCCATTTTTCCATGGTGCCTTTGTATACATTATTGGTGAGGTGGTCTATCTCTATAAAGCCTAGCGGAGCCACCACTTGTGGCGTTTCTAATGGCACAAAGTCATCTTCAAAGATGGAACCTTGGATACCATATTTATCAATAAAGTAGATCAGGCTATCACCTATGCCATAAATGGCAGGGTAGGGAAGGTCTGTCGTGCTAGCGTCTGCACCACGGGCACCGCGCTTAATCGCTTCGTTACGAGCAAAAGCAGCATCTTCAACTCGCCACCCCATTGAGCTGATAGCGGGGCCGTGTTTACGGGTAAACTCTGCTGAAAATCCAACTTTCTCGTTATTAAGCAAAAAATGGATGTTGTTTTGATTGTAGTAGTAGATCTCTTTATTTGCGTGGCGTTTTAACTTGGAGAAACCAAACGCAGTAAAGACCTTATCAATAAAAGCAGTATCGTGGCTTGCAAACTCAGTGAACTCTATTCCTTGCAATCCAATAGGGTTATTTACTGTTGGCATGTTTGTCTCCTTATTAAAATAGATTTATTAGAGATATCGCGTTCTTGCGCGTTGGGTAAGAGATACGTTAATTAATTTGATCCTTCTAAAAAAGCGTAATATTCTGCTAAAGATGATCTAAAAATTTGATGGGGTTTGTGTGGCAATCGATCTTGATTCATTGAAAGTCTTTAATGCTGTAGTGCAGACGGGCAGTTTTTCTAAAGCGTCTGAGCAGTTGCATAGAACACAATCTTCGGTCAGTTATCAGATCAATAAACTTGAGCAGCAATTAGGCGCGAAACTGTTTGATCGTTCTAGTTACCGCGCAGCATTAACCCCCTTAGGTTTGAGAATTTTAGAGGAGGGGAGAAGGTTATTGCAGCAAGCTGACTATGTTACGGGGCTTGTTAATCAGTTTGCGGATGGTTGGGAAACCAAGTTAGAGCTAGTTGTCGATGGTATGTTGCCTACGGAGCCTATCTTGAAAGCGCTTAAGGAGATTTCGGAATTGGAGATTCCGACTCGAATCCAGTTTCGAATAGAGTTTCTTGGTGGGGTGCAGCAGCGTTTTATGGAGGACCAAGCGGATATTATGTTGGTACTCGACTACCACCCCGAACCCTCTCTAAGTGCCTTATCTCTGGCTAACTTAGAGGCCGTTTTGGTGGTGAGCAAGGATCATCCCTTAGCGCAGCGGCAGCATTTAGACAGCCGCGATCTACACGCATTTATCGAGTTGACTGTACATGATTCAAGTTATAGTACGGCATACGGTGGTCCCCAGACCTTTGGCGGGGAGAGAGTTTTCTATCTCAGTGACTTTCACACTAAAAAACAGGCGCTTCTGCAGGGCGTAGGCTATGGGTGGATGCCGTTAGAACAGATCCGCTCTGAATTAAGCGCAGGACGGTTAGTTGAAGTAGATTATCAAGGTGGGTCACGTTATTTGTACGCACCCTTGCTCGTTTCACGCAAAAACCAACCTTTAGGCCGTGCTGGCAGCCTATTAAAAGAAAAATTACAACGAGCCTTTATTTAGCGGCGTGAAATTTCGCGCATTAATCCGCTTAAGTCGAGTCCCATTTTGTCCGCAAGTTGCTCTATATCACGGCTGCTTTTTGTTGGGGCTTTTTTAACGGCAGAAGCATTCTTTTTGATATCTTGCTCTCGCTTTAATGCCTCGGCTTTTTGGCGACGTTCATATTTTATTTGCTCAGCTTTTGCTTCAATTTTTTGTTGTAATTGAGTGAGCTGTTCCAAACTAAAGGAGTGGAGTTTGGATAAGAGTTCTTCTTCATTCATAGATTGTTAGGATGCCTTTGTTGACTAACAAATGCTGTTGTTCACAGAACTGAAATTATAATTTTTTTACAGATAAACTCAGGAATAGTTAGTGTAGCACAGTGTATCCAAATTACGTCATTTCAGGAATATTTAATCCGCAGCCTTTCAGTACCATGCGTGTAATTAACTCAGCTGCGGTAGTGTAGTCAGCGTCTGTCAGTTTTTTCTTACCGGTGACCATTCCAATTTGCCAATCAAAGTCTGCATAGGTTTGAGTGGATGCCCAAATCGTAAAGAGCAGATGGTGAGGATCAATCGGGTCCATTTTTCCTGCTTGAATCCATGCGTTTAACCGTGCAGTGCACTTTTCGGTCTGTTTGAGTAGTTTTGCCGAAATATCTTTAGGGAGGTGTGGGGCTCCGTGCATAATTTCACTGGCGAACACTTTAGATGCATGAGGATGATCTTGGGAAATTCTGACTTTGGTATAGATATACTGTTGTAAAACAATTGCGGGGTCATCGAATTGGTCAAATGGGCGTGAAGCTTCTAATAACGGTTCGATAATGGATTCGAGAACACAGCGATATAGGTTTTCTTTACTCTGAAAGTAATAATAGATATTAGGCTTAGGAAGATTGACTTGCTTGGCGATATCTATGATTTTAGTTGCCGCATAGCCTTTACGAGCGAATTCAGCTGCCGATGCTTCTAAAATACGCTCGCTATTAAGTTCCCTGATTCTGCTCATGCGATTTTATCCAAGTGGCCAATATGGAGGAGTGTATCCTAACAGCTTCTCGATCTGTCTCAAGGGGATAAGAGGATTGTTTGCTGAGTATCGAAATAAAACTCGTCGCAATTATTACCGGGGCCTGTGCGGTCTACGATTAGAAATTCATCATTGTCTTCCAAGGCGATAATTGGGTGGTGCCAAGTGTTGGCGAAGTAATTAATTCCTTGCGATCCGTTTGATATAAATGCACGAACATCATGAGGTGTCGGGATGCGTCCTGGTGGGGCCACAACAATTAAAAAGGCTTTGCCCATCAGTGGTATAAAGGCTTGGCTACCAAAAGGGTGTTTTTCGAGCATATTGATGGCGAGAGGCAACTCTAACGCCTGTGCCCTAAAAATACTGATAATTGCTGAGCCCGCAGTATCAACTTCTATATTAGCTAAGCGATGAAAACGTTCAGTAGAACCGTTATTGATTAAAAATGAATCACGGTTTCGAGTTTCGATAACTTCACCAAATTCTGCAAAGTTTCCAGCGGTTAATGGCTGTGGACTCAGTAAGATCATAGCTATTCCTCAGATTCGGTCATGGTATCTGATAGGTAACCTAGAAAGCGCAGTCTGCTCACACCGCCATCAGGGTATATATTAAGTTTAATATGGCTGATGGTACCTAAGTCATTAATATCAGTATCAAATTTATGTTCAGTATCCATTTGTAACTTTTTGGCAGGCATTAGCTCTCGCCAAAATAAGCTTCGGGTAGCGATTTGCTCATCGGTTCCGCCCTCTACGTAGGCCGCTTGAATAGAGCAGCTGTCAGGGTAGTTTCCTTTAAAATGGTGCGTATCGACAATGATCTCTTTAACCGTGCAGGGATGGGCTAACGCGACAATTACCCAGTCATTTCCCGGTGTTCGGCGACGTGCTGTTTCCCAACCATCGCCCATATTAACGCCACGCCCTGGATTGAGAATGTTGCTCATCTTACCGTAGTGTTCATCACTGCATGCGAGTGATCGTGCCCCGTTAAGTGCGGACGCGAAATCAAGCAGCGTGTCTTTTTTCTGAACGGACCAGTTTTTATAAGGCGTGCCATACAGGCGTAACCGAGCAACGCCGCCATCGGGGAAGATATTTAAGCGAATATGTGTCCAAGGTCGATGATCATCAATGTTAAATAAGTTGCTCTGATTTCCCTTTAGGCTCACTGCGGGTAAAACGGTTTCCCATGAACTCTGTTGATCCGGTTCCTTGTCCGGTGAGAAACAGGCCTCAATTGAGGCAGAAGGAGGGTAGTTACCGGTAAAGTAGGAGGTATCGATATCAACGCCTTTGAAAACACCTGCCACACCTAGTTTAACAATGGCGTAATCGTACCCTTCATAACGTTTACGGCGTGATTCCCAGCCATCCATCCATTTGCCGTTATCATCATACACACCTTCGCGCCATACAGCGGGCTCAGGTTGCAACATCCGATTAACGTCGGCAAACCAGTCATCGGTTACAAAGGTGGCATGGCTGCCGAGGCGTGCATCCGCTAAATTCAATAAATGGGTAAAATCTAATTTATCTTGCATGGATCTCTCCAAAGATATTCAGAGTGCTTTGAGTCTGAAGTCTGCTATACGATTAATTTCTAATAACGCTTGTTTGAATTCTTTTTCAGCGTCGTTGTGAATACGTTTTTCAAAAGCTTCTAGGATTTGATAACGATTACTGCCTTTCACGGCCATAATAAAAGGAAAATGAAATTTGGCTTTGTAAGCATTGTTTAAAGCAGTAAAGCGTTCGAACTCTTCAGCTGAGCACTCATGAATGCCAGCACCGGACTGTTCTGCTGTTGAAGCCATTGTCAGCTGGCCTTGAACGGCTGCTTTACCCGCTAAATCGGGATGTGCGTTGATAAGCGCAAGTTGAGCACCGATGGGCGCTTTTAATAAACAGGATGACATCAGCGCGTGAACATATTCTACATCATCTAATAGAGCTGGCTCTGCTTGGGTGTAAGCGGCTTCTGCTACCCAAGGTGAGTGCTCATAAATATCAGCAAAGGCACTCACAAACTCATGCTTGTTCATCCTACTCGGTTTTAGCGTTTTAAAGGTCATCCTTTTACACCTCTGGTTTAAACGGGTGGTGAGTATGCCAATGTCGGGCGATATCAATACGTCGTGCATACCAGACATGATCAAATTGTTGTGTGTACTCGATAAAACGCTTTAATGCTGCTATACGTCCAGGTCGGCCTACTAAGCGGCAGTGTAGCCCAATTGAAAGCATTTTAGGTGCGGTTTCGCCTTCGGCGTAAAGGATGTCAAAGCTGTCTTTTAGGTAGTTGAAAAACTGCTCTCCGCTGTTGAAGCCTTGGATGGTGGAAAACCGCATATCATTTGAATCGAGTGTATAAGGGATAACGAGATGCCCCTTACCATTATTGTTGACCCAGTAGGGAAGGTCATCGTCATAGGCATCGCTATCATACAAAAAACCACCCTCTAGCATCACTATATCGCGGGTGTTGGGGCTATTACGACCGGTATACCAACCCAGAGGTCTTTCTCCGGTAATGGCCTTTAAGATGCTGATCGCTTTTTGCAGATGAGCTTGTTCCTCTTCGTAGCTGAGCTTTTGATAATCGATCCATCGATAACCGTGGGAGCAAATTTCATGACCCATTTCAGCACAGGTTCGAATGAGATCCGGATGGCGCTCAGCCGCCATAGCCACAGTAAATAGAGTGAGTGGAATATTGTGTGCTTCAAATAGGGATAAAATACGCCAAACGCCCGCTCGACTACCATATTCGTAAATGGACTCCATACTCATATGGCGTTCATTAGGGAAGGGCTGAGCTGAAGGGATTTCCGATAAAAATGCTTCGGACTCTTGATCCCCATGCAGAACACAGCGTTCACCGCCTTCTTCATAATTTAAGACAAATGAGAGTGCGATACGCGCTTTGTTTGGCCAGTTTGCATGTGGGGGTTGTCCGGCATAACCAATCAAATTACGTGGATAGCTCATTATTTTTTCTCTAAAAAGTTAGCTTAAGTTAGTCGGCTTTTATTAAAACATTAATGTATAAAAAATGATCAAAACCGCTTTTTTTCGACTAAATAAAGGTTTTTTAGCCTTTATTTTCCACAAAAGTGCGCTTTTTCATTGTTTTGTGTATTTGCAGCTAAATGTTAATTCCCTTGTTTATACACTGCTTTGCCCATGACATACGTGCTTTTTATCGATCTATCATCACCTAACATCATTAATGCAAAAAGTCGCTCTTCAATAGAGTGAGCTTGCATTAAACGATGTTTAATTAAAGGGGTGCTTGCATAATCAAGTACGGTGAAATCGGCTTCAGTGCCGGGATGCAAAGTACCAATTTTATCGGCGAGGTTTAGTGCCTCTGCGCCAGCAAGTGTTGCTAAATAAAGTGACTTAAAAGGGTTGAGCCTTTGCTGTTGTAACTGCATTACCTTATAGGCTTCATTAAGCGTTTGTAGCATGGAAAAACTGGTGCCCGCACCAATATCGGTGCCTAAGCTAACACTGACGTTATATTTTTCCATTTTAGCGAGATCGAACAGTCCACTGCCTAAAAAGAGGTTGGAGGTTGGACAAAAAGCCACGGATGATTCCGTTTCTGCAAGTCGTTCGCATTCGTGATCACATAGATGTACTCCGTGGGCAAAAATGGAGCGTCGCCCCAATAACTGATAGTGATCATATACATCTAGATAGCCGTTTTGTTCAGGAAAGAGAGACTTTACCCACTCGATTTCTTGTTTATTTTCGCTTAGATGCGTGTGTAGATACAGTTCGGGGTACTCTGTTAGCAACTTTCCAGCAAGAGCTAACTGCTCTTCGGTGCTAGTGGGCGCAAAGCGAGGAGTGACGGCGTAATGTAATCTTCCCTTTTGATGCCAGCGTTCAATTAATGTCTTGCTTTCGAGATAACTGCTTTGTGCCGTATCTATCAAAGTTTCAGGCGCATTTCTATCCATCATGACTTTGCCGCCGATCAGGCGAAGATTATGTTGTCCTGCTACTTCAAATAGAGCATCGACTGATTGAGGGTGAACCGTACCAAACACTAATGCGCTAGTCGTACCGTTTTTGAGCAACTCCTGAATAAATAGCTGAGCTATTTCTAGTGCGTGGGCTTTATCACTGAATTTATGTTCTTCTGGAAAGGTATAGTTATTTAGCCAATCCAGCAATTGCTCTCCATAGGAGGCGATCATCCCTGTTTGAGGATAGTGAATATGAGTATCGATAAACCCTGGGATAATTAAACTGTTGGGGTATTCTGTAATTGGTGTCTTGTTTGGTAGCGTTGGTAGCAGCGACTCAGCACTTCCGCATGCTTGAATGATGCCATCTTCAATGATCAGTAAGCCATCTTCCCAATATTCGTAACTATTTTCGAGGCGGGTAACTGCAGGGTCCGCTATCATGTGGATGATGGATGATCGATAAGCGTTAATCATGTGAGTCATTCTATCTACTTCTAATGTTGAGTTAGGCCAACTTATGAACCGAAGCGGTCTCTTTTAATTCGGGGTTTGACTGTTTATCTGTCTGATATATCTGAATTATCTGTCCTGCAATTGATATGGCAATTTCGATTGGAAGTTTGCCTTTGATATTTTCTAATCCAACCGGACAGATTAATTGCTGGATAGCGGATTCTTTGAACCCTTTATGGCGAAGTCGATGCTCAAATTTTCGGCGTTTAGTGGTAGAACCTATCATGCCGATAAAGCGGGCATCCCCTTTGTTTAATACCGCCTCGATAATGGATTGGTCTAGCTGGTGGTTGTGAGTCATCACTAAATAAAGGGTGTTGGTAGCCTGCTGGTTAACTTCCGAAGTAGGATCGTCGCTTAAACAAAGGGTGACGTTATCTAATGCAGTAACTGGCAATTGCTCTTCGCGCGAGTCGATCAGAGTAATCTGACAAGGTAATTGGTTAAGCAGGGGTAACAGTGCTTTGGCAACATGACCGGAACCAAACAAAGCGATATGCAGAGGTTGAGGATTAATGGGCTCAAAAAAGAGTTGAATACTACCACCACAGCATTGACCGAGCGAAGCCCCTAAAGCGTAAGTTTCTAATACTGCATCTTGGCACGCTTCATCAAGCATGATGCGCGCTTTTTTAATCGCTTGATATTCAAGGTGACCTCCACCGATAGTCTCGTAGGAGGTATCGCGGGTTACGATCATTTTCGTACCACTGTTTCGGGGCGTTGATCCTCGGTTTTGTATCACAGTGATTAGAATGGCAGCTGTTTTGCTGTTTTCTAATTGATGCAGCACGGTTAGCCAGCTCATATACTGTCCAGCCTTTGAGACGCGAGCTTGATAGACTCTATTCCCATGAGTACGGCTTCAGGTGTTGCGGGCGCATTGATCTCAGGATGAAGCCGATAATCAGAGAGGCTAGCGACAGCATCTTTCAAAGCACACCAGACTGATATTCCTAACATAAATGGGGGTTCACCGACTGCCTTGGAGTAGTAGACCGTCTCTTCGGCGTTCTTTCTGTTTTCGACCAGTTTGACGCGAAAGTCGATAGGCGTATCAGCAATAGCTGGGATCTTATAGCTTGCTGGTCCATTCGTCATTAATCGTCCTTGGGCATTCCACACGAGTTCTTCGGTCGTTAACCAGCCCATGCCTTGGATAAAGCCTCCCTCTACCTGGCCAATATCAATCGCTGGATTCAGGGATGCGCCGACATCATGAAGAATATCAGTGCGTAAAACTCTATATTCGCCAGTCAGTGTATCGACCAGCACTTCGGAGCAGGCTGCGCCATAAGAAAAATAATAGAACGGCCTACCTTTAGCTTCTTCGCGACTGTAATAAATTTTGGGCGTTTTATAGAAACCAGTCGCTGATAAGGATACTTGACCAACGTATGCTGCTTCTACTAGCTGCCTAAAACTGATGTGCTGGTTGCCAATTTTGACAATGTTATTGCTAAACAGAACTTCTTCTTCGCTGACCGAATAGTGTGTTGCGGCGAAGCTAATAAGTCTTTGCTTTAACGTACGTGCTGCATTCTGTGCGGCTTTACCATTTAAATCTGCACCGGATGAAGCGGCTGTTGGTGAGGTGTTCGGGACTTTTTCTGTATGGGTGGCAGTGATCTGAATACGATCTAAATCTACCTGCAACTCTTGGGCAACAATCTGAGCGACCTTGGTGTTTAGCCCTTGGCCCATCTCGGTTCCACCGTGGTTGAGATGAATACTGCCGTCTGTGTAAATATGAATTAACGCACCGGCTTGATTTAAAAATGATGAGGTAAATGAAATACCAAATTTTACTGGCGTTAAAGCAAGCCCTTTACGCATGACAGAGCTTTGTTTGTTGAACTCAATAATAGCCTGTCGTCTCTTTTGATACTCTGAGCTTTCGGCAAGCTCATCGATCATTTCATTTAAATAATTATCTTCCACCACCTGATGGTAGTGGGTCATATTTCTATCATTTTTACCGTAAAGATTTATCCTGCGGATATCTAAAGGGTCTTTGTTCAGATAACGCGCGATATGATCAATGATGTTTTCAATCGCTAGCATTCCTTGTGGGCCACCAAAACCGCGATAGGCTGTATTTGATGCAGTATGGGTTTTACAACGATGCCCAGTAATTAAAGCGTTTCCAAGGTAGTAAGCGTTGTCGGCATGAAACATAGCTCGATCTACGATGGCGCCAGAGAGATCAGGGGAGTAGCCGCAGTTTCCGGCGAGCTGCATATTCACCCCCTCAAGTAAGCCGTTATCATCAAAACCGACATCGTAACTCACATAGAAGGGGTGTCTTTTTCCGGTCATCATCATATCCTGAGTACGAGGAATACGAATTTTAACGGGGCATCCAGTCTTTTGTGCAACCACCGCTGCCATGCAAGCAGGACCTGCTGCTTGTGTTTCTTTACCGCCAAATCCCCCGCCCATACGTCGCATATCAACCGCGACCTTATGCATCGGAATAGCCAGCACCTCAGCGACGAGTTTTTGTACCTCGGTTGGGTTTTGGGTGGAGCAATAAACTAGCATCCCGCCATCTTCGCTTGGCATGACGGAGGATATTTGGGTTTCTAAATAGAAGTGTTCTTGGCCGCCAATATCGAGGGTGCCTTGGATACGGTGGGTGGCATGCACTAATGCATGAGTTGCATCACCTATGCTGTGATGATGGCTATCTTGGACAAAGAACTTTTTACTGAGCGCTTCTCTAACATCCAGTATCGCTTCAAGAGGCTCATATTCAACCAAGATGGTTTTGAGTGCGGCTTGAGCGAGCTCATGAGAGGTGGCTGCAATAGCACATATCGGCTGACCAACATACTCAACCTTACCATCAGCTAGCAGAGGGTCGCCTGGAAACACAGCACCAATGTCGAGTTCACCTGGAATATCTTTTGCGGTGATGACACAGACGATGCCTGGGGTACTCAGGCAGGCTGAGGTGTCGATATTTTTAATGAGGGCATGCGGATGTTCGCTTAACTTAACTGCCAAGTGCAATTGGTTCGGAAATTCTAGTCGATCATCAATATAAAGTGCTTCTCCGCTAACATGGCGGGTTGCACTTTCATGGGGAATTCGTTGGCCTACACCCGTTAACATAGCCTGTTTAAACAGCGCAGCCATAGCCTCTGGCTTCAAAAGGGATGCTTTAGACATAGTCAGTCACCCTCGTCATTGCATGAGTATTCTGAGTTTCTATAAGGCATTTTCGTAGTAAATTGGCAGCAACTAACATCCGGTATTCTGAGCTGGCACGTAGATCGGACAAAGGCGTAAAATCTAGCTTCAATGCTTGAATGGCCTGTTCAACAGAGGTTTCATCCCAAGGCTTATGTAATAGAGCTTGCTCAGTCTTTGCTGCGCGCTTTGGTGTCGCAGCCATTCCTCCAAACGCAATTTTGATATCGCTGACCTGGCTCTGTTGGTTTAAGTCGACATAAATGGCGGCGCACACGGCAGAAATATCATCATCTAGTCGCTTCGACACTTTATAGACCTTGTAGATGGAGGATGCTGGACGGTGGGGGATGATGATTTTTACAATATATTCGCCCGTCTGTAATTCGGTTTTCTTGTAGTCGACAAAGAACTTATCGAGCGAAATGATGCGGTATAAACCCTCTTTTCTAAGCAATACACTGGCCCCCGCAGCTATGAGTGCAGGAGGGGCATCTCCAATGGGAGACGCGTTCGCAATATTGCCGCCGAGTGTTGCTTGGTTTCTTATTTGTAACGATGCAAATCGCTCAAAAAGGTGAGCAAGATCGGGGTATTCTAGTGCGATGACGTTCTGGCACTGGTTGATGGGTGTGGCCGCACCTATTTCGATACGATGTTCATCAAACCGAATGCCATTGAGATCAGGTATTTTATGTAGATGAATCAGGGTATCGAAGCGTTGCTGCATCTGAGTGATGGCTAATGTTAAATCGGTACCACCTGCAATGAGCTTACTTCTAGGCTTGTTGTTTAATAGTTGGTCGAGCTCATCAAGAGAGTCTGGCACGTATGATTCATACTGACACGAACTTGTGTCTTGAAACGAAAGACCTTTAGTCGGGTTGTTTTGGAGGCGCTTCAACTGCTCAACAGTTACCGCGGTCTGTTGAGTAAATTTATCTTCGCATTCGACAGAGTAAAGCGATTTGGCCGCGTTAAGAATAGGTTGATATCCTGTGCAGCGGCAGAGATTTCCGGATAAGGCGCTCATTACCGCCTCTCTATCATAGACATCTGTATGCTTGCGATGAGCAAATAAGGACATCACGATTCCTGGGGTGCAAAACCCGCATTGTGAGCCGTGCGATTCGACCATCGCTTGTTGGACGAGGTGCAGGCTATCTTGCGACTTCAGATCTTCAACTGTTATCAATTGCTTGCCATCAAGGGCTGAAACGAGGGTTAGGCAACTATTGATCGTAGAGTAGTGCAACTGGCCATCTTTCAGCTCTACGAGCACAACACTACAGGCTCCGCAATCACCTGAAGCACAACCCTCTTTTGTGCCTGTTCGGCTTTTGAGTTGTCTGAGATAGTTGAGTACCGTCATATTCGGATCACAGTCCGTTAAGCCGATAAGCTCTTGATTGAGAAGAAACTGAATCAACTTTGACTCCTTCACCGCAAATTTCTGACTAAATAAGTGGGTTATAGATTAATTGTTTTCTGACTTTTAGGTCAAGATTATGGCGATAGAAATATACCTTTAATAATCATTATGAATATAAGCAAGCGGAGTGCCAGTAAATGAATTATGTTTATTAAAGACAAATAAACAGAATAATAAGGCTAAAAAATAGCCTAATTTCAAGAAAAGGGTTCGATTATTGGGGGCGAAGAGGTTTGGTTGACCAATGTTATGAAATAACGATCACTGGAATGGTGCAAGGTGTTGGTTTTCGCCCTTTTATATGGCGCTTGGCGGTTGAGCTAGGCTTACATGGTGATGTCAGCAACCTCGGTGCTCATGTCTGTATCCGTATATCGGCGTCTCCCCAAAAGCTCGAAAACTTTTTAGAACGGGTTAAGCACCATGGATTGCGTTTAGCTGAAATCAACAACATTAGCGTAACACCTTTAGCCCCTGTTATATGGGACGCCTTTAAAATTGTCGATAGTCGTGATGCTGATGGCAATATGGCGTGTCTTAGCGATACCGCTATGTGTGATGCCTGTTTAAGCGAATTGTTAGATAAAAACAACCGCCGTTATCTTTATCCTTTTATCAGCTGTATGCATTGTGGGCCTCGGTACAGTATTTTGTACAAACTTCCCTATGACCGAAATAACACGAGCATGGCTCAGTTTCAGTTATGCGCACAATGCGAATCCGAATATTTAGCACCGAGTGATAGACGTTTTCATGCACAGCCCATCGCGTGTCCTGAATGTGGTCCTCAATATCAGTTGGTAGATAAGCAGGGGCGGAGTGTGGGTCAGGAGACACGTTCAATAGAGAACTGTGCCGATCTGATTAATCAGGGTGCTATTGTAGCTATTAGCGGTGTTGGAGGTTTTCATCTCGTCTGTGATGCCGAGTCTGAAGAGACCGTTAATTTGCTCCGAATCAGAAAGCAACGACCCGATAAGCCGCTTGCTGTGATGTTTCCGAGCTTGGCAGTGATGAGACAGTATCTCTATGTCAATGATCAGGCGATACATGAATTGACCTCTTATACAAGTCCCATTGTGCTTTTACCTAAAGGTGAGCAGTCAGTTCGATTAGCTATCAATATTGCCCCAGATAACAGTCATCTAGGTTGCCTCTTACCACATACGCCGGTTGATCATATTCTAATGCGCTTTGTTAAACGCCCCATTGTTATGACTAGCGGTAATCTCAGTGGTGAGCCCTTGATCAGTGACAATAATCAGGCATTCGATTGTTTAGGGGAGGTTGCTGACTATTTTCTAATCCATAACCGTCCTATCGTAAATCGGCTAGATGACTCGGTCGTCAAGCTAGCTGATCTGTCTCGTATCGTTATTCGATCAGCATTAGGTTTGGCTCCCAAAAGAATCAGTCTGCCGAGAGGTTTTGAGGTTGCGCCATCTGTGCTGGCTTTAGGCGCTGATTTAAAGGCCACACTTTGCTTAACGAAGCGGGGTGAAGCGGTCTTAAGTCAGCATTTGGGTGATCTTGAAGGCTTGGGTGCATGGGAAAATTATAAACGAACGCTAAATTCGCAAGTGATGCTATTCCAGTCCAAGCCTGAACTCTTGGCTGTTGATCAACATCCAGAGTATAGGTCGCGTAAATCTGCAGTGGGTAATGAGTTACCCCGTGAATACGTGCAACATCATCATGCTCATATCGCAGCCTGTATGGGTGAAAACCTGTGGCCTCTTTCAGGAG